>CAYWMY010000007.1:0-13043 GCA_964459405.1 uncultured Steroidobacteraceae bacterium
TCCGCACCATCGTGGGCGCACACACGGACCAGCTCGGCCGGCCGCCCGAGTTCGGCATGGAGGTCTGGTACAGCGATGCCGCGCACATGAACCGGTACGGCATCCCGACGGTCAACTATGGGTCGGCCGGCAGGCTGCGCACCGGTGGTGGCGGCTTCTCGACCCACCAGGGCGAACACGTGCACATCGGCGATATGATGGACATCACGCGCATCTACGTGCAGTGCATTCTGGAGATCTGTGGCGTTGCCGCGTCTTAGCCGTCGCGGCATCATCGGCTGGCGGTCGGGCGTGTGAGCGCGCCGGCCGGCCGTGAGCAGTACACCGAGGTCAGGCATGTCCGACAACATCTGGATCAGCGAATTGAACCGGCTCGACGAGGTCCGCGGCGGATTCGACCGCTCGCGACCCGTGCGCTTCTACGACACGACGCTGCGCGATGGCGAGCAGGCCGTGGGCGTGGTGTTCGATCCCGATGAGAAATTCGCGATCGCCTGCGCGCTCGCGGAGCTCGGCATCGGCCGCATCGAGGCGGGCTTCCCGCGGGTCTCGGAGGCGGACACCCAGGCGGTCCGGCGCATCCTGAACGCGGGCCTCGGATCCGAGATCTGGGGCTTCTCACGTGCGGTACGGGACGACCTCGATGCGCTGATCGAGCTTGGCATCACGCGCACGCTCATCGAGATCTCGACCAGCGAGGTCAAGATGAAGGCCTACGGTTTCGACCGCGAGAAGGTCGTCACGCGCGTCACGGCCTCGGTGCGTCACGCGGTACAGAACGGCATGCAGGTGCTGTTCTTTCCGGTCGACAGCACGCGCAGCGACATGCAGTTCCTGCACCGCGTCTACGACGCGGCGATCGAGGCCGGCGCCACCGAGGTGGCCGTCGTGGACACCATCGGCGCCTGCGCGCCGGAGGCTGTCGAATCCATGATCCGCACGGTGCGCGGCTGGATCGGTCCGGCGATGCCGCTGCATTTCCACGGCCACAACGACTTCGGGCTGGGCACCGCTGCGGCGGTCGCGGCCGTGCGCGGCGGCGCCGACTGGATCCAGGGCACCATCAACGGCATCGGCGAGCGTGCCGGCAATTCCGACCTCTGCGAAGTGGCGCTGGCGCTGAAGTGCCTCTACGACGTACCGGTCGAGCTCGACCTGCGCCAGGCGCGCCGCGTGTCCGAGCTGGTGCAGAAGGCCGGCGACTACCGCGTCGATGGCTGGCGCCCCGTCGTCGGGGACAACCTGTTCATCCGTGAGAGCGGTGCCGTGGCGACGCAGTTCCATATTCCGGAGGCGATCGAGCCCTACTCCGCCGACCTCGTCGGCGCGCGTCGCGGGATCGTGCTCGGCAAGAAGAGCGGGCTCGCGAACATCAAGCTCAAGGCCGAGGAGCTCGGCCTCGAACTGCCGGAAGCGCGCATGGCCGACGTGCTCGCGCGCGTGAAGGACCAGGCCACGCGCGCGGGCCGGCTGCTCAGCGACGACGAATTCCGCAGGCTGGTACGCGAGTCGCTGGCCCCGGCCTGACCGTCGCCGCGCACACCGGTACGCGGTGCGCAGGGCCCGCGCGGCCCGAGCTACCGGACTGCGGCTGCACGTTCAGCCGGTGCCGCGGCCGTGACCAGGATCCGGTACTGCCCCAGGGCGCGCCACAGCAGCAGCAGCGCGAGCGGCAGCGCGCAGGCCGCCGTCAGCGAAATCGAGTAGCGCAGCAGATGCGGAGCGCCGAAGAGGCTGTCCGTGAGCTGCCCGATGAGCCAGGGACCCACGCCGAAGCCGAGGGCATTGATGCACAGCAGGTACAGCGCGGTGACCTGCGCCCGCATGCGGTTCGGCGTCACGGCGGAGATGGCCGCGGGCGCGAGGGTGAACGGCAGCGAGCCGAAGAAGAACGCGGGTCCCAGCAGCGCGAGCGCGAGCCACTGCGAGGGCACCAGCGTTGCGGCGATGCCGAAGGGCAGCGCACCGAGCGCTCCCAGGAGCGCCGCGCGGACGTGGGCGTCGCGGTGGCCGCATCGTGCG
This sequence comes from uncultured Steroidobacteraceae bacterium, assembly GCA_964459405.1. Classification (GTDB taxonomy): domain Bacteria; phylum Pseudomonadota; class Gammaproteobacteria; order Steroidobacterales; family Steroidobacteraceae; genus CAYWMY01. The sequence goes on from CAYWMY010000007.1 coordinate 2,023, forward strand.
AGGTGCTCTGAAAGCAGTCCCGCCAGCACGACGCCGCTGGAATTGAAGACCAGTGTCATGACACCGAGGATCACTCCCGCGTCTGCGGCCGTCAGGCCGAAAGTCCGGATCAGGAAGGTCGGTGCCCACACGATGTTGCCCATGTGCCAGAGCAGCACGAAGGCGAAGCCCGCGATCAGCGGCACATAGAGCGCCGCGTGGCGCGCGAGATATCGGCCGATCTCACGCACCGGGATCTGGTCGCGCGCCGGTTCCCGGCCGAGCTCGCGACGCGCGGGTTCGCGGATCGTGAGGACCAGCAGCGCGACCAGCAGCCCCGGGAGGCCCGCCACCAGGAACGCGATCTGCCAGGGCCGCAGCACCATGCCGCCCGGCAGCTGCAGCGTGACCTCGTGCGTGACGAGATAGTGGACCAGCATGCCGCCCGCGAACAGCGTCAGCGCCTGACCGATGGTATGTCCCGCGATGAACACGCCCATGGGGCGCGCGCGACGGTCCGGTGGAAACAGGTCTGCGATCAATGAGTATCCGGAGGGGTTCAGCGACGCCTCCCCGGCACCGACCGCCACGCGCGCGACAAAGAGCTGCGCGAAGCTCTGCGCCAGGCCGCAGCAGACGGTCGCGACGCTCCAGAATGCCGTACCGATGGTGATGATCAGGCGCCGGCTCCAGCGGTCCGCGAGGCGGCCGATCGGCACGCCGACCATGGTGTAGAAGATCGCGAATGACAGGCCCAGCAGCAGTCCGACCTGCCCATCGCTGATGCCGAGATCCTCCTTGATGGGACCCACGAGCAGGTTGATCAGGTGACGGTCGACCGCATTCACACCCTGCACGATTGCGAGCACCATTACGGTGCCCCATGCGATGCGCGCGGCGGGCCATGCCTGTGCGGCCTCCGGAGCATCGACTGCCTCCGGCGACTCCGGCCTCGAGTCCTCCGCCGCGTGGTGTGCCGCGGGGCGCGGCGGCTCACTCATCGCGCGGCCTCTCGGACTCGCCCGCGGCGCCGCGCTCGAGTGCTTCGGCCGCAGCGAGGCTCGCCGCATAGTGGCGCCGGCCGAGCGCCAGCAGGCCGAGTCCCAGCACCCCGAAGACCGGCGTCAGGGTCAACAGCGACCAGCGGACGCCGTCCGCCTCGGGATAGACGTGCTCGTTGAACAGTCCCGCGATCGGCGGCCCGAGCAGCATGCCCAGGTTCACGGTGCACATGAAGACAGCGACCACGACCGCGCGCATGGAGGCCGGCGCGATCACGGGCATGGAACCGTAGGCGAGTCCGAAAGGTGAGGATGCGAAGAATGTCGCCGGTACGTACAGCACGAACGCCCAGAAGGCCGTCGGCATCAGCTGGATCAGCATGATCGCGATCATGGCGCAGGCGCCGCCCGCCATGCCGCCCAGGATGTTCGCATCGCGCCGGCCCCGGCGCGTCAGCCGGGCGGCGAGCATCGGCGCCCAGACCGAGCCCAGCGAGCCCATCACCATCTGGATCAGGCCGATGATCTGTGCCGCTCGCGCGGCTTCCATGCCATGCACCCGTGTGAAGTACGAAACGGTCCAGAACACGAACCCGAAGCCCATCAGCGACAGGCACAGGAAGCCCGAGTGATGGAACAGCAGTGTTGCGCGGTTCGCGCGGTAGAACGCCAGCGTCTCCGTGAGCGAGGCTCCGACGCCACCACCCGTGGCGTGCCGGCGACGCACCGGCTCCGGCAGCAGCAGGAACAGCGGCGCCAGCAACAGGCCTGGCACCGCACAGGCCAGGAACACCTGCTGCCAGGCGCTCATCTCGCCGAAGAGCGGCACGTGCGTGCGATCGGCGTGCTCCACGAGACTCAGCACGGAGCCACCGACCACGAAGGCCAGCCCGCCGCCCACCGTCGAGCCCATCATGAACACGCCGACCGCGAGCGGCACCCGGCTGCGCGGGAAGCTGTCAGCGATCAACGAGTTCGCGGCCGGCACGAGTGTCGCCTCGCCCACTCCCACCGCGATGCGCGCGAACAGCACCTGCACGAAGCTGCGCGCGAAGGCGCACGAGGCGGTCGCAAGACTCCACAGGAAGATGCCGATGGCGATCAGGCGGGTGCGCGAGTGACGGTCCGCGAGCGTCGCGATCGGGATGGCGGCGAGCGCGTAGAAGATCGCGAAGATGCCGTAGAGCCAGCCGATCTGGCTGTCGCTGACCCCGAGATCCGCCTTCATCGGAGCCACGACGATCGCGATGACCTGGCGGTCGATGTACGACAGGATCGAGGCCGCCACGAGCACGGCCACCACGAACCAGCCGTAGACCACGCGACCGCCAGCCGTCTGCGCGCCCCCCTCGTGGTGCTGCATCATGGGATCCGGGGGCTAGCCCAGCACTCGCGCTCTGCGCAGCGCTTCGACGTCGGCCTCGCTCCAGCCCGCCTCGCGCAGCACCGCGTCGGTATCGGCACCGGCAGCCGGCGGCGGGCGCACCGGCCCCGGCGGTGTTTCGCTGAAGCGCGGCGCCGGCGCATGCTGCCGGATGCCGGCGACCTCGATGAAGGCGCCACGCGCAAGGTTGTGCGGATGCCCGGGCGCTTCGTCCATGTTCAGGACCGGTGCGAAACAGGCGTCACTGCCCTCGAGCAGTTCGCACCATTCGGCGCGTGTGCGCGAGGCGAACGCGGCCGCCATGGCCGCACGCAGCGCCGGCCACTCGCGGCGTGCCGCCTCATCCACGGCCGGGAAACCAAGTGGCGCCCAGCGCGCCCGGTCGAGCCCGAGATGGTCCAGCAGCAGTCCGAAGAACTGGGGTTCGAGCGGCCCGACCGAGACGTACCGGCCGTCCTTCGTCAGGTAGGTGTCGTACCAGGGTGCGGCGCCCGCCAGGTAGTTCTCGCCCGTGCCGTCGCGCACCAGCGGGGTGTCGCGCAGCGCATAGAGCACCCCCATCATGGCGATGGCGCCATCGACGATGGCCGCGTCGACGACCTGGCCCCTCCCTGAGGCGCGCGCCGCGGTCAGCGCGGCCAGCACGCCGAAGGCGAGCATCGCGCCGCCCGCGCCGAAGTCACCCGCGAAATACATGGGCGGCACGGGCTTGCCGCCCGGCAGGCCCACCTGGTGCAGGAGGCCCGTCAACGCGAGGTAGTTGATGTCGTGACCCGCGCTCTGCGCCAGCGGGCCGTCCTGTCCCCAGCCGGTCATGCGCCCGTACACGAGCCGGGGATTTCGCGCCAGGCAGGGCTCCGGACCGATGCCGAGCCGTTCCATGACGCCGGGACGATAGCCCTCGATCAGGATGTCGGACTTCGCCACGAGGCCGAGCAGCACGTCGAGGCCCGCGGCGCTCTTGAGATCGAGCACGATGCTGCGCCGGTTGCGATACAGCGGATCGATGCTCCGGGTCCCGGCCGATGCGTGCGAACGGTCGACGAGAATGACGTCGGCACCGAGATCTGCGAGCAGCATGCCACCGATCAGCACGGGTCCCATGCCCGCCATCTCGATGACCCTGGTGCCGGTCAGCGGACCCACAGCATCCCTTCGTCGCTGTTGCCAACGGACTGGTGCGGGCCTGCCGGCCCCGCGCGCACGGCGTGCTCGCGACCGCTCACGCCTCCCGCGCCATCACACCGGAGCCGGCGTGATAGGACTCGCCGCGCGCGGCGCGCTCGATGAGCCCGCGCGGCGGTTTGAAGCGCGGCCCGCAGCTCCGTGCGAGCCGCTGGCATTCCCGCACGAATTCCGGCAGGCCGAGGTTGTCGACGAAGGACAGCGTGCCGCCCGTCCAGGCCGGAAAGCCCCAGCCCAGGATCGAGCCCAGATCGGCCTCAGCCGCGCTGGTCACGACGCCCTCCTCGAAACAGCGCACGGTCTCGAGCGCCTGGATGTACAGCAGGCGCTTGCGGACCTCCGTGTCCGAGGGCTGCTTCGCCGCGCGGGGATACTGCTCCGCGAGTCCCGGCCACAGCCGCTTCCGGCCAGCCGGCGGATAGTCGTAGAAGCCGCCGCCCGACTTGCGGCCCAGGCGCTTCAGGTCGACGACGAAGCGCCGCAGCACCTCGTAGGAGACCGGTGGCACGAACTTCGGGCCCAGGTCCTCGCGCGTCTGCTGCAGCACGTTCCACTGCAGCTCCAGCGACACCTCGTCCGTGACCGCGAGCGGCCCTACCGGCATGCCGGCGGCGCGCGCCGCGTTCTCGATCAACGCCGGGTCGATGCCCTCCTCGAGCATGCGCTGGCCTTCCTGCGTGTAGGTGCCGAACACGCGGCTGGTGTAGAAATTGCGGCTGTCGTTGACGACGATCGGCGTCTTGCGCAGCTGCCCCACGAAATCGAGCGCTTTCGCGAGGGTCTCGGGGCTCGTGCGTTTGCCGACGATGACCTCGACCAGCGGCATGCGCTCCACGGGCGAGAAGAAGTGGATGCCGATGAATTGCGCAGGGCGCTTCGAGGCTTTCGCAAGCCCCGTGATCGGCAGCGTCGAGGTGTTGCTCGCGAACACGGCGGTCGCGGGGATGACCGCTTCGGCCTTCGCTGTGACCTCGGCCTTCACGGCACGGTTCTCGAATACGGCCTCGACGATGAGGTCGCAGCCGGCCAGCTCCGCGTACTCCGTCGTGGCCTTGATGCGTGCCAGCACGGCGTCCACCTTCGCCTGCGTCGTGCGTCCCTTCTCGAGATCCCTCTTCAGCTGGCTGGCGGCATGACTCCTGCCCTTCTCGGCCTGGGCCTGGGTGCTGTCGAGCAGCACACAGTCGATGCCGGCCTGGGCCGCCACGTACGCGATGCCCGCGCCCATCATGCCGGCACCGAGGACGCCGAGCCTCTGCACCGCGCTCTTCGCGACGTCCGCCGGCCGCCGCTCGAGCTTGTCGGCGCGGCCCTTGTTGATGAACATCGTGCGCATCAGGTTGCGCGCGACCGCGCTCGTCACGAGCTTCGCGAAGTACTTGAGCTCGATCGCGAGGCCGCGGTCGATGGGCACCTGCGTGCCTTCGAACACCGCCGACAGGATCGCGATCGGTGCCGGGTAGTTCTGCATCGTGGCACGCGCGACGCGCGCCGTGGCAACCAGGAAGGCTGTGCCGATCGACGGCAGCGCGATGTTCGAACCACCGGGAACCTGGAAGCCCTTCTGGTCCCAGGGCTGCTGCGCGTTCGGCGCACCCAGCAGCCAGCGCCTTGCTGCGGCGACGACCTGGTCCGGTGGCACGACCTCGTGCACGAGCTTCTGCTTCAGCGCTTCGGCAGGCTTGAGGCTCGTGCCCTCGAGCAGCAGCGGCAGGGCTTTCTCGATGCCGATGAGCCGCGGCAGGCGCTGCGTACCGCCCGCGCCCGGAAGCAGGCCCACCTTGACCTCCGGGAGGCCGACCTGGGCCTTCGGGTCGTCGGCGAGCACGCGGTGGTGGCAGGCGAGACAGACTTCGAAGCCCCCGCCGAGGGCGATGCCGTTGATCGCCGCCACGACGGGCTTGCCGCCCGTCTCGAGACGCCTGAGCAGCCGCGACAGCCCGGCGTGCTCGTCACGCGCCTCGGCCGGCGTGCGCCGCCGCTCGAACTGTGTCTCGAGCTCAGTGAGATCCGCTCCCGGCATGAAGCCGGGCTTCGCAGAGGTGATCAGGATGCCGCGCACCGCGGCATCGGCGAGTGCGGCCTCGACGGCCATGGCGAACTCCGCGATCACCGCGCTGGACAGCACGTTCATCGAGCGGCCCGGCACGTCGAAGCTGATGGTGGCGATGCCATCGCCGTCGACGGCGAGGCTCAGATTGTCAGGCATGCGCTGCTACTCCCGGGGAAGCGTGTGGCTCAGACGCGCTCGATGATCGTGGCGGTGCCCATGCCGGCGCCGACGCACAGCGTCACGAGGGCCGTCGACAGGTCCCTGCGCTCGAGTTCGTCGAGCACGGTGCCGAGGATCATCGCGCCGGTCGCTCCGAGCGGATGCCCCATCGCGATGGCACCACCGTTCACGTTGACCTTCTCGTGCGGCACCCCGAAATGACGCATGAAGCGCATCACGACCGACGCGAACGCCTCATTGACCTCGAACAGGTCGATATCCTCGATGGTCATGCGCGCGCGTCTGAGCAGCTTCTCGGTCACGAGCGCGGGCCCCGTCAGCATGATCGTGGGCTCACTGCCGATCGACGCGAATGCGCGTACACGCGCCCGCGGTGTGCGGCCGAGACGGCTGCCGAAGCGGCGGCTGCCGATCAGCACGGCGGCGGCGCCGTCGACGATGCCGCTGGAGTTGCCGGCCGTGTGCACGTGACGGATCGTCTCGACGTGCGGGTATCTGAGCTGCGCGATCGCGTCGAAGCCCGCCTGTTCGCCCGGGACCTCGAAGGCGGGCTTCAGCCCGGCCAGCGACTCCACGGTCACATCCGCGCGCACGTGCTCGTCGCGCTCGAGCACGATCTCACCCAGCACGTCACGCACCGGCGTGATCGAGCGGCCGAAGTGACCCGCGTTCCAGGCGTGGGTCGCGCGCCGCTGGCTCTCGGCGGCGAAGGCATCGACGTCGGTGCGGGAATAGCCGTCCAGGGTGGCGATCAGATCCGCGCCGATACCCTGCGGCACGAAGTGGGTCTGCCAGGCGACCGAGGGATCGGAGGACCACGCCGCGCCGTCGGAAGCCATCGGCACGCGCGACATGGACTCCACGCCGCCCGCGACGACGGCCTCGCTCTGGCCCGAGATCACCTGCGCGGCCGCGTTGTTGACGGCCTCGAGACCCGAGGCACAGAATCGATTGAGCTGCTGACCCGGGACGACTTCGGCGTATCCGGCCACCAGTGCCGCTACGCGTGCGATGTTGCCTCCCTGCTCGCCGACCGGTGAGACGCAGCCCATCACGACATCATCGACGAGCGCGGTGTCGAGTTCGGAGCGCCGGCGCAGAGCATCGAGTGTCTGCGCAACGAGCTGGACCGGGGTGATCTCGTGCAGCGCGCCGTCGGGCTTGCCGCGGCCGCGAGGGGTGCGTACATGATCGAAGATGAATGCGTCCGCCATGGCTGCGTCCTGACCCGGGATTTGCCTCGCACCTTACCGCAACCGCGGCGATGGGTCACACCTTCCCGCGGCCACCGCTGTATGACAACTGCACCGCACACGGCCCGCGTCGCGGTGTGCGCCGGCGGCCGTGCATGGGTGCCATGACCGTGCTGGAGGTTGCCGGTTCATCCGGACCGCCCGACAGCGACGCGGCAGCGTGGCACACGTGGGCGACATGACTGTGCCGGAAGCTGCTGCGGGTGCACCGCACGGCTGGCGCTGGGCGGCCGTGTGCCGGGAACTCGAGGGACCCGATGCCGTGAGCCTGTGCCGCTGGCCGCGACAGCCGCTCGGCCCCGGGGAACTGCGGCTGCGCATCATGGCGAGCGGCCTGAACTTCCCGGACCTGCTGATGACGCGCGGCCGGTACCAGCTCCGTGTCGCAGCGCCCTTCGTGCCGGGCATGGAAGCCGCCGGCGTCGTCGAGGAAGCAGGACCCGGGACGTCCGGGTTCACGCGCGGCGACCGCGTCGTGGCCAACCTGCACCACGGCCTGTTCGCCTCCGAGGCGGTTGTGCCGGCATCCCGGGTCACCCCCGCGCCAGCGGCGTTCTCGTGGCCCGAGTGCGCCTGCTATCGCATCGCCGCGTTCACGGCCTGGCACGCACTCGGTGACCGCGCGCAGCTGCGGGCCGGCGAGACCGTGCTGGTGCTCGGCGCCGGCGGGGGCACGGGGCTCGCCGCCGTCGAGGTCGCGACGCTGATGGGAGCTCGCGTCATCGCCGCGGCCTCTTCGCCGGCGAAGCTCGCGGCCGCGCGTTCCCGCGGTGCGACGCACACCGTCGACTACTCGGCAGCGTCGCTGGTCGAGCAGGTCCGCGTGTTCGCGCCGCAGGGCGTGGGCGTGGTGTTCGATCCCGTGGGCGGCGAGCTGTTCGAGCAGGCACTGCGACTGCCGGCGTGGAATGGACGCCTGCTCGTGGTGGGCTTTGCTTCCGGCCGCATCGGAACCCTGCCCGCCAATCTGCCGCTCATCAAGGGTTACAGCGTCGTGGGGGTGCGCGCGGGCGAAGCGACGCGCCGGGATCCGGCACTCGCTGCGCGCGCCGACCGACAGCTTGCGGAGTGGACGGCGCAGGGTCGTCTGCGTCCCTTGATCTCGCAGACCTTCCCGCTCGCCGATGCCGCGGGCGCGCTGCGCGCCCTGGAGCAGCGCTCGGCTCTCGGTCGCATCGTGCTGCTGCCACCGGATGAGCCGCCCTGAGGGGGGCTCGCGCGTCGTCGCCGCATCCGCAGCTCCCTCGCGACACCACTTCGCCACGCGCGCGACCACGCGTCCGGTGACGCCGCGCCTGCGCAGTCGCGCGTGCGCCGGCGCCTTTCGCCGGGACGTGAACTGGTGCACGCGGCACCGGTTGGACGCTTCAGTGCTTGTGGTAGGATTCGCGCGTCTCCGCCGCGCCCTGCGCCAACGTTTCACTGCAAGCCATATGAACGACACGCATGGAAGGTAAGCCGCTCGACCGGTCCGTACTGCGGTCTTTCTCGCCGCTCGACGGCCTCAAGTCGGAAAACCTCAATGCGCTGGCGCGCAAGACCGTGCTTCGCAGGCTCGAGGCCGGGCGCATCCTGTTCAAGGAAGGGGATACCGACAAGAAGACGTATTACCTGGTGTCGGGTGAGGTGGATCTGTGCGTGGCCGATCGCGCCGCCACGAGCATCCGCGCCGGTTCCGTCGAGGCACGCAACCCGCTCGGCCCGAGCCAGCCACGCCGCTGCACGGCGCGTGCGGTCACGGACATCGAGTACATCGTCATCGACAGTGATCTGCTCGACGTGCTGCTGACCTGGGACCAGACCGGGACCTACGAGGTCGGCGAACTGGGCCAGGAGGGCGCCCAGGAGGGCGACGACTGGATGACCACGCTGCTGCAGACGAAGGCGTTCCACAGGATTCCGCCGGCCAATCTGCAGGCCATCTTCCTGCGCATGCAGCGCGTCAACGCGCGGGCGGGAGAGGTCATCATCAAGCAGGGCGATGACGGCGATTACTTCTACGCGATCACTTCCGGCCGCTGCGTGGTCACGCGTGAAACGCCGCTGAACCGCGAAGGCATCCGGCTGGCCGAGCTCGGTGTCGGCGACACCTTCGGCGAAGAGGCGTTGATCGCCGAGGCCAAGCGCAACGCCACGGTCACCATGCTGACCGACGGCTCCCTGATGCGGCTCGGCAAGGAGGACTTCCGGCGGCTCTTCAACGAGCCAATGCTGCACTGGGTCGACTATCCGGAAGCGGCCGAGATCGTCGCCCGTGGCGGCCAGTGGCTCGATGTGCGGCTGCCGAGCGAATTCGAGAATTCCAGAATCGAGGGGTCGACCAACATCCCTCTGTATTTCATCCGCCTCAAGCTCAAGACCCTCGACAAGAGCATCCCCTACGTCGTGGTGTGCGACACGGGGCGGCGCAGCTCAGCAGGTGCGTTCCTGCTGTCAGAGCGCGGCTTCGACACCTACGTGCTGCGGGGCGGCCTCACGGGCAACGACGTCGCGAGGGTTCGCGCCACGGCGGAGTAACTGCGGCCCGGGCCGCGGACACACCTCGGGCCGGCGGGTCACTACATCGTGTGGGTCGGCTTGTCGCCGCCCAGCGCGCCCGCGAGATAGGCCTCGATCTTCTTCTGCGTCGTGCCGCGGTCCTGGTCGCTGAACTGCACGCCGATGCCGGCCGTGCGTTTGCCCTGCGCGCCCTTGGGCGTGACCCAGATGACACGGCCGGCAACCGGCAGCCTCTCGTCCTCACCCATGAGGTTCAGCAGCATGAACACCTCGTCACCGAGGCGATAGTTGCTGTTGGTCGGAATGAACAGCCCGCCGTTGCGCACGAAAGGCATGTACGCGAGGTACAGCGCGCTCTTGTCCTTGATCGTCAGCGTGAGCAACCCGGGCTTCGTCGATGGTGCGCGCATCTTCACCCGAACCGTCTCCTCTGCATCACTCAGCCGAACGCGGACTGCAATCGAACCAGCAGGGCCTCGAGCAGCAGCTGGACGTTGTACGAGACCCTTGATGTGCCATCGACGCGGGCCCGCGTCTCCCGCGTGCTGTGGATCAGTCGCACCAGGGCCGCAATATCGGGAAGCGTACCCGAACTTGGCAAGCGGACGCGACGACTATTGTTAACCGCATCACTATGGAATGCCTGCCGTGCGCAGGTGAGCAGCCAGTCGTCGAGCCAGTTCAGTCGCTCGACCGTGCGATCATCGCTCCAGCGCTTCGCCACGGCCACCACATCCAGTGCGCCGCGGCCCACCGTGTCGGCAACCTCCTCGTACAGCGCATCGACACCGTTCGCCGCGAGCTGCAGCGCGCGCGCCGGGACGCCGCCGGCCAGATCGAGCGCAAGGTTCCAGTCGCGGCCGGGCTCCCGCGCCCCGAGCCACGCGAGCGCTGCCGTCCGCGCCGGGACCGGCAGCCGCAGCCGCTGGCAGCGACTCGCGACGGTCACCGGGAGTGCCTCCAGCCGCGAGGCCGCCAGAATCAGCAGCGACTTATCAGGTGGCTCCTCAAGAAGCTTCAGCAATGCATTGAAAGAACTTGTGTTCATCTTGTCCGCAGGAGACAGTATCGCGACCTTGCTGCCCCCCAGGTAGCTCTTCAGCGCCATGGTCTCGATCAGGCCGCGGATCTGTTCGACACTGATCGAAGTCGCATCCTCGAGCAATCCGCAGACCATCAGGTCGGGATGATTGCCTGCGGCGAGCAGCTCGCAGCTCGGGCACCGGCCGCAGGGCGCTTCCGACCCACTGCAGAGCACGAGCGACGCGAGCCACCGCGCCAGCTCGAGCTTTCCGATCTCCGGTGGCCCCACCAGCAGGACTGCGTGCGGCAGCCGTCCGGCCCGCCACGCGCCCGCGAGCTGTTGCCGCGGCCGCTCGGTCCAGGGATGTTCAGTGGCGGTGCTCAGCTTCTTTCCCATCGATCCCAGGCCTCGGCCAGTGCCCGCAGCGCCATGCGTCGCACCACCGGTTCCTCCGGTGTGGCAT
>CAYWMY010000007.1:13053-22702 GCA_964459405.1 uncultured Steroidobacteraceae bacterium
GATGACTCGGATGCGCTCAGGCGCCAGCGCCGCGGGTCGCAGATATTCCTCGCGCACGCGTTCGAAGAAGGATGCCTGCTCCGACTCGAAGCGGTCGCCTGCGGTTCCGCGACCGCGCACGCGCGATAGCGCGATCTCGACCGGGCAATCGAACAGCAGCGTCAGGTCCGGCTGCAGGCCCTGCAGCGTGAGCCGCTCGAGGGCCGCGATGTCACCCGGCGCCACCCCGCGGCCGGCACCCTGATAGGCATACGTGGCATCCGTGAAGCGGTCGCAGAGCACCACGGCGCCACGATGCAGGGCCGGCAGAATGCGGTTGTCGAGGTGGATGGAGCGCGCGGCGAACATCAGCAGCAGCTCGCTGCGGCCACTGACGACTTCCCCGCCCGCGTGCAGCACCAGCCCGCGGACCTGCTCGGCGAGCGGCGTGCCGCCCGGCTCGCGTGTGACCACGACCTCGGCACCGGCGTCCGCCAGCCAGGCCGCGAGCGCGTCGCGCTGCGTTGACTTGCCGACGCCCTCGATGCCTTCCAGCGTGATGAGCCTCCCCTTCACGGCCGTCCTTCCCCGGAGCCTCGCAGCGCCGCCAGGTAGCTGGCGACGTTGCGATTATGCTCCGCGAGCGTCGCGGCGAAGCGGTGCCGGCCATCGCCGCGCCCGGTTGCGACGAAATACAGCGCATCGGTCGCGGCCGGCCGCGTCGCGGCGGCGAGCGAGGCGGCACCCGGCAACGCGATCGGCGCGGGTGGCAGGCCGGCCCGCGTGTAGGTGTTGAACGGTGTATCGCGCCGCAGATCCTCGCGGCGCAGGTTGCCGTCGAAGGCGGAGCCGAGACCATAGATGACCGTGGGATCACTCTGCAGCCGCATGCCGCGTCGCAGCCGGTTCACGAACACCCCCGCGATCAGCGGCCGTTCATCGTCGACGCCCGTTTCCTTCTCGATCAGCGAAGCCAGCGCCAGTGCCTCGGCCGGCGAGGCCAGCGGCAGATCGTGCGCGCGCTGCGCCCAGGCGCGCGCGAGCTGTGCATCGAGGCGTTTCGCGGCCCGCTGCAGCAGCTGCAGGTCGGTGGTGCCGCGCGGAAACGCATAGGTGTCGGGGAACAGGCGTCCCTCCAGCTCCACATTCCCGAGGCCGAGCGCCGCGCTGATCGCCTGCGGCCCTGCGCCACCGGCGGCGGTGACGGCAACGGCCTCGTGCGCGCGGATCGCGGCGAGCGCCTGCGCGAAGGTCCAGCCCTCGAGCAGTGTGACGCGGTGCTGGACGACGTTTCCCGAGACGAACAGATCGAGCAGCCGCTGCGGCGAGGCGCCGGCCGGCAGTTCGTATTCGCCAGCCTGCAGGCGCGCGCTGGCCCGCTGCCAGCGTCCCAGCACCACGAAAGGCAGCGCCCGCGACAGCACACGCTGCTCGGTGAGCTGGCGCGCGACCTCGGCCAGGCTCGCTCCGGGCCGGATCATGATGATGAGGTCCGCCTCGAGGCCCGCGAGCGGCCGCTGCCGCCAGCGGTCGAAGCTCCAGGCAGCCGCGAGCGTTGCCGCCAGGAGGGCCACGGCGAGGGTCATCATCAGCAGCAGCCTGTGGCGCTTCAGCATCCGGACAGCCAGCCCTGCACGCGCCGGGTCATCGGGCCCACGGGCCAGCAGCGATCCTGCAGCGCGACGACCGGCCAGGCCCCGATGACCGTGCTGGTCAGGAAGATTTCGTCGGCTGCCAGCAGATCCGCGGGTGCGAGCCGGCGTTCGTACACGCGCATGCCTTCGCGGCGGGCGCGGTCCAGTACGGCGCCACGGGCCACGCCGCTGACGCCGCAACGGTCGATGATGGCCGTCAGCAGCGCGCCGTCGTGCACCAGAAACAGATTGCTCTGCGTACCCGACACAACGGCGCCCTCCATGTCCAGCATCAACCCCTCGGCGATCCTCTCATCGCTCCATTCCGCGCGTGCCAGCACCTGTTCCAGGCGGTTCAGGTGCTTGCAGCCGGCCAGCGCGGGCTGCAGCGCGAGGCGTGTCGCGCACCAGCGTACGGCGATACCGGCTTCGTGCCAGTCGCCTTCGTAGCGCGGCCAGTCGAAACGGTGACAGATGCGCGTAGCGCCGCCCCCCGGCGGCGGTCGATAGCCGCGTCCGGACGCACCCCGCGTCAGGATGAGCTTGACGACCGAGGTTCCTGCGCCGGCCACGGCGACGATCTCGCGTGCCACGAGTTCCTCGTCCGGCGCGGCGATGCCGAGCCGGCGGCAGCCGTCCCGCAGTCGCGCCAGGTGACGGTCGAGCCGGCACGGTCGTCCATCCCGCACGGCGATCGTCTCGAACAGTCCGTGACCGTACTGCAGACCGCGATCGGTGGCGGACACGACGTCCGCCGGTGTGCCATTGACCAGACAGATGCTCAAGTGAGGCTCCACGCCTGCGTGCACGGCCCGCGTGTCCGCCGCGCTCGCGTACCCGCCAGCCGTCCCGCTCAGGCCGGGGCGCGGAAGATCAGCGTACCGTTGGTGCCGCCAAAACCGAAGGAGTTCGTCATCACCGCGTCGATCCGCATCGGTCGCGCGGCGTGGGGCACGTAATCGAGGTCGCAGCCCTCGTCCGGATGGTCGAGATTGATCGTCGGCGGCGCGGTCTGGTCGCGGATCGCGAGTACGGAGAAGATCGCCTCGGCGACTCCGGCTGCGCCCAGCATGTGCCCTGTGACGGACTTCGTGGAACTGACGGCCAGCCGCTGCGCGTGATCACCAAAGGCGCGCTTGATCGCCAGCGTCTCGGCGAGATCACCCTGCGGCGTCGAAGTCGCGTGCGCGTTCAGATACTGGATCGCGGCGGGCTCCAGGGCCGCATCACGCAGTGCATTGCGCATCGCGAGGCGCGCACCCTCGCCGTCTTCCGGCGGCGCGGTGATGTGGTGTGCATCGCCGCTCATGCCGAAGCCGACCAGTTCCGCGAATATTCGCGCGCCCCGTGCGCGCGCGTGCTCGTACTCCTCGAGCACCATGGCGCCGGCTCCATCAGCGAGCACGAAGCCATCGCGATCGCGATCCCAGGGGCGGCTCGCGCGCTGCGGCTCGTCGTTGCGCGTCGACAGCGCCTTCGCCTGACCGAAGCTGCCGAGCGCCATCGGCGTCTGGCCCATCTCGGCCCCGCCCGCGATCATGACGTCCGCATCACCATGCTGGATGCAGCGCATCGCGATACCGAGAGCGTGCGTCGAGGTCGTGCAGGCCGTCACCACGGCCAGGTTAGGACCCTTGAGGCCCAGCATGATGGACACGTGTCCCGAGATCAGGTTGATGATCGTCGAGGGCACGAAGAACGGCGAGATCTTCTTCGGCGAGCGCGTCTCGAGGAACTTCTCGACGCTCTGCTCGATCGTGAACAGCCCGCCGATACCGGCGCCCATGGTCACGCCGATGCGTTCGCGGTTCGCGTCGCCCACTTCGAGACCCGAGTCCCGGAAGGCCTGCAGCGCCGCGACGATGCCGTACTGCATGAACGGGTCCATGCGGCGGGCATCGCGCGCGGGAAAGTACTGCTCGATGTCGAAGGGTGGAACGCTGCCGGCGATGCGGCAGGGAAATCCGGTCGCGTCGAAGGTCGTGACGGGACCGATCCCGCTCTGGCCCGCGAGCACGGCGGACCACGATGCCTCGACCGTGAGGCCGACCGGCGTCAGCAGGCCCAGACCGGTGACGACGACGCGACGCTTCGACAAGCGGGTCTCCAGATCAGATCACCGGAACCGGCGTGCTGATGGCGGATCCCCGGCCCCGGCGCGGAACCGGGGACCGGTGGTCCCGGCGATCAAGCCTTGCTCTGGTGCTCGACGATGTAGTCGATTGCCTGCTGGACGGTAGTGATCTTCTCGGCGTCCTCGTCCGGGATCTCGGTCTCGAATTCCTCTTCGAGAGCCATCACGAGTTCGACGGTATCGAGCGAGTCAGCTCCCAGATCGTCGACGAAGGATGCGTCGTTCGTCACTTCCCCTTCCTTGACGCCCAACTGCTCCGCAACGATTTTCTTAACTCGTTCTTCAACGGTGCTCATCGTCTTGTTGTCCTCAGTGGATTGAAGCCGCTACGAGCCTCCCGGCCGCAGGGGCGCGTATTCTAAGTGAACGCTCCCGGGCCCGCCAGAGAAGAACGGCTTTTGTGGCTGTTTTTCCTGAAAAAGCGTCTTCGGACGATCAAGGCATGTGCATGCCGCCATTGACGTTCAGCGTCTCGCCCGTGATCCAGGCGGCCCGTGGCGAGGCCAGGAAGGTCACGGCGGCCGCGATGTCGTCCACCGTGCCCAGCCGACCGAGCGGGATCTGCGCGGCCAGGGCCGTGCGCTGTTCCGCGGGGAGCATGCGCGTCATGTCGGTATCGACGAAGCCCGGTGCCACGACATTGGCGGTGATGCCGCGCGAGCCGACCTCCTTCGCGAGTGAGCGCGTGAAGCCCACGATGCCGGCCTTGGCCGCGCAGTAGTTGGCCTGCCCGGGATTGCCGGTCAGCCCCACGACCGAGGCGATGTTGATGATGCGGCCCCGGCGCGCCTTCATCATGCCGCGCAGCACGCCCTTGCACAGCCGGAACACGGACGACAGGTTCGTGTTGATCACCGCGTCCCAGTCCTCAGGCTTCATGCGCAGCAGCAGCGTATCGCGCGTGATCCCCGCGTTGTTGACCAGGATGCCGATCGGGCCGTCGTTCTTCTCCACGTCGGCGAGCACTGCATCGATGGCGGCGGCATCGGCCACGTCGAGCACCACGCCGCGACCCGCGAGCCCCTCGGCGGCCAGCATCGAGGAGATACCCGCGGCCCCGGCGTCCGAGGTGGCCGTTCCGACGACCCGCGCGCCGTGCCGCGCGAGTTCCAGCGCGATGGCCCGGCCGATGCCCCGCGATGCGCCCGTCACCAGCGCGACTTCACCCTGCAGAAGCGTCTGCTCGGTCATGCGGTTTCTCCGTTACAGGCGGCGACGGCCGCGTCGAGCGCAGCCGCATCCTCCAGCGCGTGAACGTTCAGGCCGCGGCCACCCTCGGCGCGCCGCACGAGCCCGGCCAGCACCTTGCCCGGACCGCACTCGATCGCCACCGCCATGCCGTCGGCGATCATGCGCGCGGCGATGGTCGACCAGCGCACCGGACTGTACAGCTGGCGATACAGCCCGTCGCGGATCGCCGCGGGAGTGTCGTGCAGGCCGCCGTCGAAGGCGTAGACGGGCACGCGCGGCGCACGCACCTCGGTGGCCGCGAGCCGTGCGCGAAGTTCCTCGGCCGCCGGCTGCAGCAGGCTCGTGTGACACGGTACGGATACCGGCAGCAGCACGGCCCGCTTGGCGCCACGGGCCTTGCAGGCCTCGATCGCGCGCGTCACGGCCCCGGTATGACCCGCGATGACGAGCTGACCCGGCGAGTTGTAATTGGCCGGCTCGACGACCTCGCCGTCCGCGGCCTCGACGCACACGGCCTCCACGGCGGCATCGTCGAGCCCGAGCACGGCGGCCATCGCGCCGACCCCCGCGGGAACGGCGCGTTGCATGGCCTCGGCGCGCAGCCGCACCATCGCGACCGTCGGCGCAAAGTCCAGCGCGCCGGCGCACACCAGTGCCGTGAACTCGCCGAGGCTGTGCCCGGCGAACATGGCGGGTTGCGGGCCGCCGTGCTGCTGCCAGACGCGCCAGGTCGCGACACCCGCCACCAGCATGGCGGGCTGCGTATTCACTGTCGCGTTCAGTTCTTCGGCCGGGCCGTTCTGGCACAGCGCCCAGAGGTCGAAGCCGAGCACCGTGGAGGCTTCCGCGAAGGTGTCGGTGACCAGCGACTCCCGGGCTCCGAGATCCGCGAGCATGCCGATAGACTGCGATCCCTGTCCGGGGAAGACCATGCCGAGCGCCATGCTGCTCTCCTGGGGAAATGGCGGCGCATTATAGCCCCGCCGTGGAGCCCGCCCCGGCCGGCTCTTTGCGATATGATCGCGCGCGCCAGTCGGCACTCCGCCGGCACGCTGCGCCGCGTGTGGCGGTGTCCCGGACTGGCCGCCAGCGCACCCTCAACGGAGTCTGACCATGCTGCCTGCCTCGCGCGTCCGTGGCTTCACGCTGATCGAGATCATGGTGGTGGTCGTGATCCTCGGCATTCTCGCGACGCTCGTGGCGCCCGCCATCCTCGGCAAGGTTGACGAGGCGCGTGTCGCCAAGGCGCAGCAGGACATCCGCGCGCTCGAGACCGCGCTCGACCTTTACCGTCTCGACAACTTCCGCTACCCGACGACCGACCAGGGCCTGCAGGCGCTGGTCACCCGGCCGGACGACCCGCAGATCCGGAACTGGAAGCCGGGCGGCTATATCAAGCAGCTCATGAAGGACCCCTGGGGAAACGATTACCTGTATCTCGAGCCCGGCAACCGCGGCCTCGCCTTCGATCTCTGGACCTACGGAGCGGACGGCCAGGAGGGTGGTGAGGGCACAGCCGCCGACATCGGCAACTGGACCCTCAAGTAGCCGCTCTCGAGACCGCCGGAGCCGGCCGCCCGCGCGGGGACCCCGACTTGCCAGCAGGTATTGCGCGGCGTCCGCGTGCGGCACGGCCACCGCGCGGCTTTTCGCTGCTCGAACTGCTGGTCGTGATCGTGATCATCGGCGTGCTGGTCAGCATGATGACGCTCGCGGTCGGCGTGCTGGGCGGCGATCGCGAGCTGCGCGACGAAGCCGAGAAGTTCGCGGCGGTGCTCGCCGATGCGCGGGAACTCGCTGAACTCGAGGGCCGCGACTACGGCTTCTGGCTCGAGCCCGCCGGGTACGAGATCCTGCGCTACGACGGTCTGCAGCGACGGTGGGTTTCGTCGCCGGATGAACGCTCGTTCCAGCGGCATGAGCTGCCGGACGGTGTCGCACTGGAACTGGAGCTCGAGGGGCGCCGCGTGCTGCTGCGCCTGACCGACGAACCGGACGAGCGCGTGCCGCAACTGCTGCTGTTCGCGGGCGGCGAGGTCACGCCGTACCGGATCACGCTGCGACGTACCGATCGCGAGGCGATCTTCATCGACGGCGCTGCGGACGGCACCATGGAGATCCGTGCCGTCGAAGAAGGACGTGGCGGAGAGTCATGAGCTGTGCACCGCGAAGGTCTGTCGGTCGCGCCCGCCGGCCACGCGCCACGACGGTTGCCGCGGCGCCTGCGCGGGGCTTCACACTGCTCGAAGTGGTCGTCGCGCTCGCGATCGTCGCCATCGGCATGCTCGCGGCTTTCCGTGCGGTCACGGGCGTGGCCGGCAATGCGGCCTGGCTGCGCGACCGCACCTTCGCGGCGTGGATTGCGTCGGATCTGATCACCGAGGTGCGCCTGCGCGGCCAGATGCCGTCGGTCGACGAGACCGAGGGCGACCTCGACTACGCCGGCCAGCGATGGCGCTGGCAGGCGACGGTGGTGCAGACCGAGGTCTCCGGCCTGCGCCAGATACGCGTGACCGTCAGACGCGAGGCTGATCCCGGCGACGCCGCACTGGTCGAGATGGTGGGCGTGCTGGGCAGCGCCCAGCTCGCCTCGGCACCCTCACCGACGCCCTGGGGCGGTGTCGATGCGGGGCAGGGTCTGCAGCCATGAGTCCCCGGCGGCTGCGCGCCTTCACGCTGGTCGAGCTGCTGGTCGCGATCGCGATCTTCTCGATCGTCGCGGTCATGGCGTATCGGGGCTATGCGGAGGCCGCGGGACTCGCGGAGCGCGCACGCGAGCAGACGCGCCGCGTGGCCGAGGTGCAGCGGGCCGTGCGGACGCTGGTCGTCGACTTCGCCGCGATCGCGCCACGCCCCGTGCGCGAGCCGATCGGCGACGGCTACCGTCCCGCGCTGCTACGCGACCCCAATTCGGACGCGCTCGTCGAGCTGTCACGCGGCGGCTGGAGCAACACCGCGGGCCTGCCCCGCGGCACGGTGCAGCGCGTGCGCTACCGCCTCGATGGTGCCACGCTGCTGCGCGAGTACTGGAACGTGACCGATGCCATCCCGGCGACGGAGCCGGTGTCGCGGCCGGTGCTCGGGGGCGTGCGCTCGATTGCGCTGCGCTACATGAACGCCGCGCGCGAGTGGCAGGACGACTGGCCGCCGCGCGGCGCCACAGGCACCACGGGCTTCCGTTCGCGTCCGCTCGCCGTCGAGATCGTCATCGAACTCGAGGACTACGGCAGGCTGCGCCGCATCGTCGAGGTGCCGGGATGAGGCAGCGTGGGGTCGCGCTGATCACGGCGGTGGTCATGGTCGCGCTCGCGACCCTGCTCGCCGTGCGCCTGGCCCGCGAAGGTGCGCTCGATCAGCGGCGCACCGCGACCACGCTGATGCTCGAGCAGGCGCGGCAGTACGCGCAGGGCGCCGAGGCGTGGGCCAGCGAAGTCCTGCGCGAGGATGCCGCACGCAACGACCAGGATGATTTCACGGAGGACTGGGCCCGGCCGGTGCCACCGCTGCCGATCACGGGCGGCGCGCTCTCCGGGCAGATGGAGGACATGCAGGGCCGATTCAACCTGAACTCCCTGGTGCGCGCGGACGGCACCGCGGATCCGGCCGCCATCGAGACTTTCGAGCGTCTGCTCCAGCGGCTGCAGCTGGATGTGAAATGGGCGCGCATGTTCGCGGACTGGCTCGATGCCGACACCGTGCCCGACTTCCAGCGCGGTGCCGAGGATGTGGTCTATCTGGCGCAGACGCCGCCGTACCGCGCCGCAAACGGTCCGGTCTCGAGCGCCTCGGAGCTGCTGGCGCTGCCGGGATTCAGCGTCGCCGAGTTCCGGGTGCTCGCGCCCCACGTCACGGCCCTGCCCGTCGGCGTTCGGCGTATCAACCTGTGCACGGCCACCGCGCCGGTGCTGGCCTCGCTTTCGGACGAAGCTCTGGATTTCGGCGCCTCGGAAGCCCTCACGGCCAATCGGCGCAGCGGCTGTTTCCCGACCATCGAGGACCTGCGCGCCACGCTGTCCGAGGCCGAGTTCCGTCGCATCGAGACACAGGTCGCACAGTCGTCGCAATGGTTCGAACTGCGCACGGTCGTCCGTATTGGCACCATGGAGGTCACCCTGTACAGTCTCCTCGACCGCGGCGGGGGCGTGCCCCGCGCCGTGCTGCGATCGATAGGTAGCGATTGAGAATGCCGCAGTATCTCGTCCTGCGTTTGTCACCCCGGCCGGCCTGGACGCTCATCGACGGGGCCGGCACGGTGCTCGCACCCGTGACTTCGGGTGATCTCGCGGATGTCGAGGCGCTCGCGGTCAATCGCCAGGTGATCGTGCTGGTGCCGGGCGAACAGGTCACGCTGGGCGAAGCCGCAGTGCCGGCCAGGGGCGCCGGGCGCACGCCACAGGTCGTGGCCTACGCCCTGGAGGAGCAGCTCGCCCAGGATGTGGACCTGTTGCACTTCTCGATCGGTCCGCGTTCCGCGGACAGCCGCGTCGGTGTCGCGGCCGTGTCGCGGACGCAGCTCGAATCCTGGCTGCACGAGCTGCGCGCCGCGGGCATCGAACCCGCGGCGCTGTATCCCGAGACGCTCTGCCTGCCCTGCAACCCGGGCAAGATCGTCGTGCTGCTGGATGCGCGGCGCCTGTTCGTGCTCCCCGTCGCAGGCATGCCCGTTGTTCTCGATGTCGAGCCGCTCGCCGAGGCCTTCGCCGTGGCCGGG
>CAYWMY010000008.1:0-22377 GCA_964459405.1 uncultured Steroidobacteraceae bacterium
CGTCTGCTGACCCGGTACTTTCACGAGCGCCACTCGCTGGCCGGACTATTCATCGTTGTCGACGCGCGCCGGGGGTTTCAGGACAGCGATTGGCAGATGCGGGCGTTTGTGCGGCCCAGCGGCTGTCCGGTGCATGTGTTGCTCAGCAAGGCCGACAAACTGGGGCGGGGCGAGGCCGCGAAGGTGCTGCGCGAGACCCGCGCTGCGCTCGCGGCCGAGGCGACGGTACAGCTGTTTTCGGCCGTCGATGGCCAGGGCCTCGATGCGGCACGCCGCACGCTGAAGGCCATGCTCGCAGGGCATGGTTGCGAATCCACGCAGCCGGAAAAAAACGGCCCGGCGGCGTTGCGGCCGCCGGGCACATCAACCCGGCATGGGGATTAGTCCGGGATTGACACCCGCTCAGGGAGGGAAGCGGGGAGCTTCGTAAGAAGCTCGATTTTTGAGACTCGAGGTCTCCGGGAAAGTTCCGTGCCATCAGCCTAATTTTTTGATGGCCGCAAGCCCATCGATGACCGGCGCTTCGGCCGGTGCACTGGCTGCTTCCCCCCGGGGAGCCCGGAACCGCAATGCCCGCGCCGCCCGACCCGGGCCGTCCCGGTCAGTGGGCCTCGTCCCAGTTGGCGCCGGCGCCGGTCGCCACCTTGAGGGCTACGCGCAGCTCAGCGGCGCCTTCCATCAGTGCCACGACCCGATTACCCACCTCCGTGACCGCGTCCTCCCGGACCTCGAACACGAGTTCGTCGTGGACCTGCATCACGAGGCGCGCCGGCACCGTGTCCCGGACGAGCCAGTCCTGCACGGCGATCATTGCGCGCTTGATGACATCGGCCGCGGTTCCCTGCATGGGCGCATTGATCGCGCTGCGTTCCGCGTATTGCTGCAGCTGCCGGTTCCTGGAATTGATGTCGGGAAGGTACAGGCGCCGGCCGAACACCGTTTGCACGAAGCCGCGCTCGCGTGCCAGGCGCCGCGTGTCCTCCATGTACTGCGCCACCCCCGGATAGCGGTCGAAATAGCGGTCCACGTAGGCCTGGGCCGCGCCGCGTTCGACCCCCAGCTGGCGCGCCAGGCCGAACGCGGACATGCCGTAGATCAGACCGAAATTGATGGCCTTGGCAGCGCGTCGCTGCTCGGCGCTGACCTGCTCCGGCGCGAGCCCGAAGACCTCGGCCGCCGTGGCCTGGTGGATGTCGCGTTCCGCGGCGAAGGCCGCGAGCAGGCCCGGGTCGCCCGACAGATGCGCCATGATGCGCAACTCGATCTGCGAATAATCGGCCGCGAGCAGCCGCTGCCCCGGCGGGGCGATGAAAGCCTGGCGGATGCGCCGTCCCGCGGCGGTGCGGATCGGGATGTTCTGCAGGTTGGGCTCGGTCGACGACAGGCGTCCCGTGACGGCCACGGCCTGGTGGTAGGACGTGTGCACGCGTCCGGTATGCGCATTGACCTGTTCCGGCAGCTTCTCGGTGTACGTGGAGCGGAGTTTGGCGAGACCACGGTACTCGAGGATGGTGCGCGGCAGCTCGTGTTCTGCGGCCAGCTCCTCCAGAACGTCCTCAGCAGTGGAGGGCTGGCCGGTCGCCGTCTTGCGCACGACGGGAATGCCGAGCCGGCCGAACAGGATCTCCTGCAGCTGCTTCGGGGAATCGAGGTTGAACGGCTGCCCGGCCTGGCGGTGCGCGTCGGCCTCGAGTTCGCGCAGCCGTGCCGCGAGTTCGTGACTCTGTCGCCGCAGCAGCGCCGCGTCGATGAGCACGCCGTGGCGTTCCATCGCGAGCAGCACCGGTACCAGCGGCTGCTCGATGGTTTCGTACACGGCGCGCAGCGCGGGCTCGCGCTCGATCTGCGGCCACAGCGCATGATGCAGCCGCAGCGCGACGTCCGCGTCCTCGGCGGCGTATTCGGTCGCGCGGTCCAGCGGTACCTCGTCGAAGCCGATCTGCTTTGCGCCCTTGCCCGTGACATCCTCGTAGCGGATCGTGCTGATGCCGAGGTATTTCGCCGCGCAGGAGTCCATGTCGTGGCGCGTGGCCGTGGAGTTCAGCACGTAGGATTCGAGCATCGAGTCGTAACGCATGCCCGCGAGCACGATGCCGTGGTTCGCGAGCACATGCGCGTCGTACTTCAGGTGGTGTCCGACTTTGGACCGGGATGCGTCGCTGAGCCATGGCGTGAGCCTCGCGAGCACGCGCGCGCAGTCGAGCTGGTCCGGTGCACCTGGATAGCGGTGGCCCAACGGGATGTAGGCCGCCGTTCCGGGCGCGACGCAGAGAGACAGGCCGACGATCTCGGCCTGCATGTAGTCGAGGCTGGTCGTCTCCGTATCGAAGGCCGTGAGGTCCGTCTCGTGGATGCGTGCGATCCAGGCGTCGAGCGCCGCCTCGTCGAGGACGGTCTCGTAATTGCGGGGCAGCTCCATCGCTGGTGGCAGCGGCGCCGGTGAGCTCGCGCCGTTCATCGGCAGCTGACGCAGCAGCGAGTGCAGCTCGAGCCGTTCGAAGAGGGTACGCAGTGTCGGCACGTCCGGCTCGCCTGGCACGAGTTCGCGGGGATCGGGCACGCCGTCGACGTCGCGGCGGATCGTCGCCAGTCGGCGCGACAGCTCCACGGTGTCGAGGCTCCCGCGCAGGCTCTCGCCGACGCGGCCCTCGATCTCGTGGGCGTGAAGCAGCAGCTCATCGAGCGAGTGATGCTGGGCGAGCCAGCGTGCCGCGGTCTTCGGCCCGACCTTCGGAACGCCCGGGATGTTGTCCGAGGTATCGCCGACGAGCGCGAGGTAGTCGACGATCTGCTCCGGATACACGTCGAACTTCGCCTTGACGCCGGCGCGGTCCAGTGTCTGGCCGGTCATCGTGTTCACCAGCGTGACACTCTCGGAAACGAGCTGCGCCATGTCCTTGTCGCCCGTCGAGATGACGGTCCGCAGACCGGCCTGCGTGGCGCGCAGGGCCAGTGTGCCGATGACGTCGTCAGCCTCGACGCCCGCGATGCGCAGCAGCGGCAGGCCGCTCGCCTCGATCGCCCGCAGCAGGGGCTCCACCTGCGCACGCAGCTCATCGGGCATCTGCGGGCGGTGCGCCTTGTACTCCTCGAACAGCTCGTCGCGGAAGGTGCGGCCCGGAGCATCGAAGACCACGGCAATCAGCCCGGGCTGGCTCTCGCGGACGAGCCGGCCCAGCATGTTGAGGACGCCGAGCACGGCGCCGGTCGGTTCGCCGTGCGAACTCGACAGCGGTGGCAACGCGTGGAAAGCGCGGTACAGGTATGAGGAACCGTCGACGAGCCACAGCGTTCCGGCCATGGCGGCGTCAGCGATCGGGCTGCGATGCCTGCGTGCCGGCCGGCTTCTGCTCACGACCGGTGGTCGGCTGCTCGCCCGCGGGAACGGGGGCGGCGGGGATGGTCGCGGGCGTCGGGGTCGGAGCGGGCGGTGTCCGGGCGGATTCCGGCGCGGGCGCCGGAGTCACGCCCGATGGCGGCGCGTCGCCCATGGGCCGGATCAGGATCGGTGATTCCGTGGTGCCGTCCGGCAGGTACAGCGCACCGGTCTGTCCGCAGCCGGCGATCAGCATGGCCGCAGCGAAAATCCAGGGATGCTTCATGGCCGCGACCTGTCTCCTGCACCGAGTTCCTGTGCCACGCGCCGATACGCCTCGCGGAAGGGGATACCCTCCTGCACCACCAGAGCGTAGGCACGCTCGGCCGCGTGGATGGACGGGTCCAGCCGGATGTTCTCCGGGCGGAAGCGTACGCCATTGAGCGCCGCCGGCAAGAGGCCCAGCGTCTGCAACGCGAGGTCGATACTGCGGAACAGCGGTACTTTGATGAGCTGCAGGTCGCGATGATAGCCGGAGGGGAGTTTCGCCGTAATGCCGAGCGCCTCGACGAGGCAGGCCTGGGCCGTCGCCGTACGGCCCCGGATCAGCTCGAACACGTCGGGATTGCGCTTCTGCGGCATGATCGACGACCCGGTCGTGAAATTCCCGGGCAGTTCGACGAACGCGAACTCCTGTGTGTAGAACAGGATCAGGTCGGTCGCCAGGCGGCCGAGGTCCTGCATCAATACCGCGATCTGGAACAACAGCTCGGCCTCGGCCTTGCCGCGCGACAGCTGCACCGCGGTCACCGGCTCGTGCACCGTGGCGAAGCCGAGCGCATCGCGCGTGAGTTCGCGCCTGAGCGGCAGCCCGGGTGTGCCATAGCCGGCCGCGGAACCGAGCGGACACTTGCCGATGCGCCGATGCGTGTGGCGCAGCGCCTCGGCATCGTCCTGGATCTCGGCCGCGAACCCCCGGGCCCACAGCGCCACTGAACTCGGCATCGCCTGCTGCAGATGCGTGTAGCCCGGCAGTGCGACTTCTCCCTGCCGGGCCGCCAGTTCCTCCAGCGCCGTGGCAACCGTGGCGGCGCCCCTGCTCAGGTCCTCGACCGCATCGCGCAGGTAGAGCCGCAGCGCCGTCAGCACCTGGTCGTTGCGGGAGCGTCCCAGGTGGATGCGCGCGCCCGCCTCGCCGATGCGCGCCGTGAGCAGCGATTCGAGTGCGGTCTGACCGTCCTCCTGCTCGAGGGTGACGCGCCATTCGCCGCGCGTATGCAGTGCGGCGATGTCGGTGAGCCCGGTGCGGATTGCCGCGAGATCGGCTGCCGACAGGAGTCCCGCCGCATGCAGCATCTCGGCGTGGGCGATGGACGCGCGCACGTCGTACGCGACGAGGCGATCGTCCATGTGATGATCTTCGCCTGCCGTGAACTCCAGCACGCGGCGGTCGAGTGGCACGCCCTTGTCCCAGAGCCGCGTCATGCGCTGCCGCCTGCGCCCTGCTGCTCGGCCGGAGACAGCGCGTTGACATCGGACACGATGAGCGTGCCGGTGCCCTCGTTGGTGAACACCTCGGCGAGCAGGCTGTCGGCGACCTTGTACGAGATCACGTGCACGCGTCGCACGCCGCCGCGGATGGCGGCCTCGATCGCGCCCGCCTTGGGCAGCATGCCATCGGCGAAGCTGCCTGCCGCCTGCAGGGCCCTGAGCCCGCTGATGTCCGTGTAGGACACGAGCGAACCGGGATCGGCCAGGTTCTCGAGTATCCCGGGCGCGCCGGTGCAGAGAATGAGCTTCTCGGCACTGAGCGCGGCGCCGATGCTGGCCGCGACGGTGTCGGCGTTGATGTTGAGCACACAGCCGGCGTCATCGGCTGACAGCGGGCTGATGACCGGCATCAGTCCGGCATCGAGCAGCTGGCGCACGACGTTGACGTCCACGATGTCGATGTCGCCGACGAAGCCGAAATCGACGGTCTCCCCGCCCACGGCCACGGGCGGGCGCCGGCGCGCGCGGACGAGGCCGGCATCGATGCCGCTGATCCCGACCGCCGCAACGTCGAGTTCGCGGCAGATCGCCAGGATGCGCGTGTTGATGAGCCCGTTCAGCACCATGGTCGTGACGTCGATGGTGCGCGCGTCGGTGACCCGGCGGCCCTGCACCATGCGCGGCTCGACGCCCAGCGATCGCTGCATCTCGTCGAGCTGCGGGCCGCCGCCGTGCACCAGCACCACCTTGATGCCGAGGTGATGCAGGATGGCGATCTGCTCGATCAGCGCGCGTGTGCCGGCAGGGTCACCGAATACGGCGCCGCCGGCCTTCACCACGAAGATCCTGTTCTTGAACAGGCGGATGTAGGGCGCGGCTCCCTTGAGCGCGCGCACTGTTGCGGATTGATCGGCCCGGTGCTTGACCATCGGCGAAGACTCCCTCTCGTGCGTTGCAGCGGCGGATGTGGATCAGCGTGCGAGCAGGCGGTGCAGTACCGCCATCTGCACGACCAGACGGTTGTGGGCCTCGGCCAGTACACGGCTGCGGGGGCCATCGAGCACTTCGTCGGCGACGGCGACATTGCGCCTCACGGGCAGGCAGTGCATGAAGTGGCAGTCCGGTGCGGCATGCGCGAACCACGATTCCCGTACCATCCAGTCGCCGAGCTGCGTGCGCAGCTGCTGGTCGGCCTCGGCATCCCCGTAGTGCAGTGTCGAGCCCCACTCCTTCGCGTAGACGACCTGGGCGCCGGCCAGCGCCGCCGCACGGTCGGAGGTCTCCGTCACCGAACCGCCGGAGACCGCCGCAGCGCGGCGCGCCTTCGCCATGATCTGCTCCGGCAGCGCATAGCCCTCGGGCCGCGCCACGACGACGTCCATGCCGCGCAGGGCGGCCATGTGCACCGTCGCGGCGGGAACCGCGAGCGGCAGCGCGCGCGGGTGGTTCACCCAGCTCAGCACGAACTTCGCACGTCCTGGCACGCCGATGTCGTCCATCGTCTTCCAGTCGGCCAGCGCCTGGCAGGGATGGTTCATCGCGGACTCGAGGTTGATGACCGGGCGATCGACGAGACCCGCCATGCTGTTGAACGTGACCTCCTCGAGATCCTGCTGCAGCGTGCTGCGGCCGTCGGCGAACGCGCGTATGCCGAGCGCGTCGCAGTAGGACGCGAGCACTGGAATACCCTCGCGCACGTGCTCGGCGGCCGCTCCGTTCATCGTGACGCCGAGCCTGCTTTCGAGCTGCCAGGTGCCATGACCCGGCGTGATCACGAACGAGGTGCCACCCAGCCGGGACATGCCGGCCTGGAATGAGGACAGCGTGCGCAGCGACGGATTGAGCAGCACCAGCCCGAGGATGCGGCCCGCGAGCGCCTGCGGCTGCGGATGCTGCTGGAGGTGCTCGGCGAGTGCCAGCAGGTCGACGATTTCCTCGCGTGCGAAGTCGGCGAGATCGACGAAACGATTCATGGTCTGACCCTGGAGAGTGCGGCGCGCAGCAGTTCGACGTGGCTGCTCGACAGCGTGTACGGCGGCAACAGCCGGAGGACGTGCGGATCGGCGCTGGTGCCTGCGAGGATGTCCTGCGCGAGGAGCTCTGTCTGCACTTCTCTTGCGGGGCGCGAGGTCCTGAGACCCAGCAGGAAACCGGCGCCCTGCGTGCCGGTCACGGGGCCGGTGATGCAGGTCTCGCGGATCAGCGCCGAAATCCGGCGCACGTTCTCCAGCAGCCCCTGTTCGATGACCGCGTCGATCACGGCCTCGACTACGGCGGCGGCCATGGGGCCGCCGCCGAAGGTCGTGCCGAGGTCGTCGTACTTCAGCGTGGCGGCGATCGCGGGCGAGATCAGCAGCGCGCCGACGGGGAATCCCGCGCCGAGGGCCTTTGCGGTCGTCAGCAGGTCGGGGTCCACGCGGTAGAGGTTCGCTGCGAACGGGTGGCCGGTGCGGCCCATGCCGCACTGCACTTCGTCGAAGATCAGTTTCGCGCCGACCTCGTCGCAGCGCGAACGCAGTGCCGCGAGGTAGTCGCGGCCCATGTCGAAGGCGCCACCCATGCCCTGCACCGGCTCGATGATCACTGCAGCGGTGCGTGTCGTCACGGCCGCGGCGATCGCCGAGTGGTCGCGGCGCGGAATGAATGTCACGTCGAAGGGTGTGCGCGGAAATCCGTACCACTTCGCCGCGGCTCCCCAGGTCACCGCACTCGCGGCTGCGGTACGCCCGTGGAAGCCGCCCTCGATCGCCACCACGTGGTCGCGGCCGGTCAGTCTGCAGGCGACCTTCAGCGCATTCTCGTTGGCCTCGGCCCCGCTGTTGACGAAGAACACCGTGTCGAGCGGCAGGTCCGCGAACTGGACGAGCTTGGTGGCGGCGCGCACGCGCACGTCCATCGGCACGGCGTTGCTCTGGAACAGTACCTGACGCGCCTGACGCTCGAGGGCCGCGAGCCAGCGCGGGTGGCCGTAGCCCAGCGCTGCGACGGCATGGCCACCGTACAGGTCCAGGATGCGGCGTCCATCGCTGGTCGTGAGCCAGACGTCGTCGGCGTGTGTCACCTCGATCGGGTACTGCGCGAAGACGTGTGCGAGGTGATCGTGCGCGGCTGTCGACGCCGCGGGTCCGGGTGTCGCCATGTCGTGTCCTCAGGTCCAGCCGGGTGCCGGCGCGGCGAGGCCGTCGGTCTCGCCAAAGCCCAGCATGCGGTTCATCCACTGCACGGCGCCACCGGCCGCACCCTTGACCAGGTTGTCGACCACGCTGAACACAGCGACGCTGCGGCCGTCCGCGGCGGCGGAAATCTGCGCGTAGTTGCTGGTGGCGACGTCCTTGACGCGCGGTGCCGCGTCCTGCACGCGCACGAACGGGCAACCTGCATAGAATTCCCTCAGCATTCCGAGGACCTCGGCGGTCGTCGCGGGGCGCTTCAGGCTCGCCTGCAGCGTGACGTGGATGCCGCGCGCGAACGGTCCCGAGTGCGGCACGAAGCAGAACTCACCTTCGACGCCGCTCGCGGCGCGCGCGAGCGCGGCGATCTCCGGTGTGTGCCGGTGCGCGAGGGCATTGTAGGAATACAGATCGCTGTGACGCTGCGGGTGGTGGGTGCCGGCGGTCGGGCTGCGGCCGGCGCCGGTGCTGCCCGTCACGCCGCTCACGAACAGCCTGGCGTCGGTGAGCCCCGACTGCAGCAGCGGTACGGACGCGAGCAGCGTCGCCGTGCTGAAGCATCCGGGGTGCGCGGCATGCGGTGTCGGCAGCGCCGCCAGGTGTTCGGGTACCGCGCAGGTGAACTCGGCGATGCGCGCCGGCGCGCCGTGCGCATGCCTGTAGACCTGCTCGTACGCGGCGGCGGACGCGAAGCGGTAGTCGGCGGAGATGTCGACGACGCGCGGCCGGCGGCCGGCCGCTGCGGCGCGGGCCAGCAGGCCGTCGATGAGCGCCGCCGACACGCCGTGCGGTGCGGCCGAGAACACTGCGGGTGACTCGAGCGTCTCGATCAGCGCGCCGACCTCATCGTGCGATACGTAGCGCCGGTCACCGGTCAGCGCCGCGAGGTGCGGGAACGCCTTCCCGACCGGCTCGCCGGGCTGGCTGTCGGAGGCCACCGCGGTGAGTTCAAGACGCGGGTGACCCAGCACGAGCCGTACCAGTTCCCCGGCGACGTAACCGGTGCCGCCGAGCACGATCGCCGGGACGCGCGCGCTCATTCCGGCGCCACCTTCGCGAGTGCGACCTCGTCGAGGCCCGCCGCCTTGATGACGATGTCGCCCAGCAGCGCGCCATTCGACATGGCGTTGGCCGCGGGCACGTTCATGCGTTCGCGGATGATGTCCACACCGACTGCGTTGTCGGTGGCCGGCCCCGTGACCACGCACGGCTCGATCCCGAAGCGCTCGCGCAGCAGCTTCACGCCGCCCCAGGCCGCGACCGGATCGTTGGCCGACAGCGCCACGACGGTCAGCGACTGGCGAATGTCCGGGCAATCGAGGATGGCCTCGACTCCATAGGCGCCAAGCAGTCCATCGCCGAGCTCGAACACGATCACGTCGGGCCTGCCGGCGGCCATCTCGGTCAGCATGGTGCGTGTCAGCGCCGGGCCCGATTTCGCGTTCGTCGTCACGATCCCGAGATCCGTGAAGATCATGGTGCGGCGGGCGCCCGAGTCCTCGAACGCGAGGATGTCCCGGCGCAGCGATACGCCGGTGGCCTTGAATGCGTCGACCGCGAGGCCGCGGTGGCGCATGCGCGAGATGATCGCCGTCGCCGCGGCCGTCTTGCCGGCCTCCATGCAGGTGCCGGCCAGCGCGACCACGGGCACACCGTGCGTATCCAGCGTCGCGGCGTAGTCGAGCTTGCGGCTGCCGACCCGTGCCGGCACGCCGATGCGTTCACCGAGGAACGGGAACTGCAGCACCACACCGAGCACACGGCAGTCGAAGGGTTTGCCCTTGTCGGGGTTCACCGAGTCGCAGATGCCCATCACGCCGCCGATGTTCAGCATCTGGATCGTGTCGCCCACCTTCAGCGTCTCGGGAATGTGGCCCGAGTAGCCGAACAGGGCCTGACGGTGCCCGAGGGCGCCGACGACCACGTCACCCCGCTGTACCTTGGCCATGCGGCCGCTGGTGAGCTCGAGCGTGTTGTAGGTCGACTTGTTGTTGAGCACCTCGGCCGCGAGCACGACACCCTCGGCGCAGGGAATCTCATCGGATACCCGCACTTCGTGCGTGAGCCCGCAGGCCTGCGTGACGGAGGCGATCTTGTCGACGATGACGGTCTTCATGGCCTTACTTCCCGCCGGTGCCGCCGGCACGGGTCCAGAACACTCCAGGGAGCGACAGCATCTTCGAGTAGCCGAGCGCGTCCTGAGCCGACCACTCGCCGGCTGCCTCGCCATAGACGCCCTTCGAGGCCTTCATGAGCGAGTAGGGTGACTCGACGCCCTCGACGAAGGCATGCCCCGGGCGGAACAGCAGCTTGACGTTGCCGGTCACACGCGCCTGCGAGGACACCAGCAGCGCCTCGATGTCGCGGCAGACGGGGTCGAGATGCTGGCCCTCGTGCACGAGGTCGCCGTAGGGCTGCGCGACCATCTCCTTGATGCGCTGCTGGCGGCCGGTCAGCGTGAGCTTCTCGAGCTCGCGGTGCGCGGTGAGCAGCACCTCGGCGGCCGGCGCCTCGAACGCCACGCGACCCTTGGTCCCGATCACCGTGTCGCCGAGGTGGATGCCGCGGCCGATGCCATAGGGCGCGGCGAGGGCCTCGAGCTTCTCGATCAGCGACACAGGGTCCAGCACCTCGCCGTCGAGCGAGCAGGGTACGCCCTGCTCAAAGCCGACGACGTGGCGCGCCGCCGGCCGCGGGCTCGAGAACGCGTCCGCGGAGAGCACCCAGGCGTGGTCGGGAATGCTGTCCGAGGAGGTGAGCGTCTCCTTGCCGCCGATCGTCACGCCCCACAGGCCGCGGTTGACCGAATAGGCCGCGCCGAACGGGGGCACGGGCAGCTTGCGCTCCTCGAGGAACCGGAGCTGCTCGGGACGCTTGAAAGCATGGTCGCGCACGGGCGCCAGGATCTCGAGGCCCGGCGCCAGCGTGCGCAGCGCGACCTCGAATCGCACCTGGTCGTTGCCGGCGGCGGTGCAGCCGTGCGCGACGGTGGTCGTGCCGAGTTTCTTCGCCATCTCGGCGACGGTCTGTGCCTGCACCGAGCGCTCGGCACCGACGCACAGCGGATAGAGCTGGCCGCGGCGCACGTTGCCCATCAGCAGGAACTTGAGCACGTGTTCGAAGTAGCCCTGCCGGGCGTCGATCTGATGGTGCTCGATCGCGCCCAGCTGCTTCGCGCGCTCGGCGAGCGTGCGGGTCGCGGCACTGTCGATGCCGCCGGTGTCGACGGTCACGGTGATGACCGGGCGGCCATAGGTCTCCTTGAGCCATGGCACGCAGAACGAGGTGTCGAGGCCGCCGGAGAAAGCGAGCAGGATGGGCGCGGACGCCCCGGAAGCAGGTGAACTCATGGACTGACTCGGTGGTGAAAGCTAGGAGGGGAAGCGTTCGCGAAGGCGGCCGACGACGGCGCGTTGCGCCGCAGCGCCGTCCGTGGCGATGAAGATCGTGTCGTCGCCGGAAATCGTGCCGACCACACCGGGCCAGGCCGCGTGATCGAGTACGATGGCTACACTCTGCGCGGCGCCGGTGGTCGTGCGCACGACGACCAGCGAATCGCCGGCGTGGTTGATCGCGCGCACAAACGGCGCGACGGCCGCGAAATTATCGACGACCGGCAGGTCGTCGTCGGGCAGCACGTAGCGGTCGCCGCGCTTGGCCACACCCAGCTCGCGCAGGTCACGGCTGACGCTGGACTGCGTAACGCGGTGGCCGGCGCGCTTCAGCAGGCGCACGAGGTCCTCCTGCCGACCCACGACGGAGTCACGGATGATTGCGCGCAGCGCGTTGCGGCGCGCGGCGGTGCTCGTGGCGACGTGGGCGGTGGCGGCGTGTGTTTGCATAAATGTGCGATGATTCTGCATAAAAATGCGGGCACTGTCAACGGTCGGATGCCGCGCGCCGCGACGGGCGTCGCTCGATGCGTCGCCGGGCTTCGGCGGAAACGCGGCGCGCTCCATTTCCGGCGATGATGGCGCGGGACGCGCGCCGCCGACGGCAGCCCGGCTCGCTTGCGGGAAACCTTCACGCGCGTGCAGGCCCTGCTGCGCGCCCGCGCGTCAGGCTGCGCCGACTCCGGAACCGGCGGATGTCGCCGTTGGCGGTGCCGCTTGGCCGGACGATGGCAGCCGCTGGCGGCCCGTTCAGCGATCGATCGCGTACTCGATGTCGAGCGCGGTCTCGCGGCCGGCCTCGGTCTTGATCACCCAGCGGTCGCCGATGGTGTAGCGCAGCTTCAGCGTGTTGATGTTCTCGGTGAGCGAGATGCCGTAGCTGATGTACAGCCGCGGCGACAGGAACTTGCCGATCACCAGCGCCGTCGCCTCGGCGCTCTGCTGTTCGACGCTGATGTCGTCGATGCCGACGTAGCGACCGAGCTGGCCCGCCAGCACGGCGCCGCCCTGCGCCAGCAGCTGTCCACGGGAAACGCCGAGCTGCTGCTTGTCCGCACCCTGCAGGCTGTCCAGCGTGCGACCGACGATCAGCAGCGACGCGATCTGCGACTGCGGCAGCATCGGCTCGGACCAGAACGACAGCTCCGGCTGCCGCAGCCGCCCGCGCACGTACACGCCGACGGTATAACCCGGCACTTTGCGGCTCGCCTTCATGTCGACGCCGGGATCGGCGAGCGGTCCGCCGGCGAATACCAGCCGGCCACGATCGACGGTCAGTTCGCGCGTGTACGCCTTGTACTCGCCGTCGTGGATCACGAGCTCACCACTGCCGGTGCCGACGCCACTTTCACCAAGGGTTGCGGTGACGCCACCGGTCAGCCGGCCGCTGAGGCCGAATGCGGCCAGCTTGACGTCGTCGCCGAGTGTGAGGCGCACGCTGGCGTGTACGTCGTAGGGCTGCGCGGGCTCGCTGGTCGCGGCACCGACCAGCCGCTCGTCGCCGGAGGGCAGAACGGCCCCCTTGATCTCGACTGGCTCGATGCGCGCGACCGGTACGTGCACGCGGCCGGTGACGTCGATGCGCTGGCCGTCGATGACGAGCTTCAGGTCCGGCGAGGCGAGGATGCGCGCCTCGGGAAGGTCGACGACCGCGAGCGATTCGCCGGTGAGGCCGACGCGGCCGCTGATCACGCCTGACCGCCAGGCCAGACGGCCGTTCACGGCGAGACTGCCGTCGCCCGCGCGTGCGCGGGCGTCGAGGTCGAGCGCGTTGTCTGCGAATCCGAGCCGTGCGGCGACCTCGCGCAGGCGCAGGTTGGTGCGGTAGAGGTCGAGTACGCCATCCTCGAGGCGCGCGCTGCCGGCCACCTCCGGCGCACCGACCGTGCCGCCGGCGGCGATCTCGGCCACGAGTCGGCCGCTGGCGCGGTCGATGTCCGGCACGAACAGCGGCACCAGCCCGAGATCGTTGGTGCTGAGTCCGAGCCGGCCGCTCAGTCGCTGCGAGGACATGTCACCTGTCCCGCGCTCCACACGCAGGTTCGCCTCGAGCGCGGTGCGGTCCGTCGCCCGCGTCGACAGCGACGCCGCGTAGTGATCCGGCGCGACCACCGCATGAGCCTCGATGTCGCCCAGGGCGAGCGTCTCGATCTTGCCGCTCACGCGCCGGTGCGACAGCTCGCCGCCGCGCACGCGTGCGGACAGCTGGCCGGTCCACGGCCCGCCGGCGGCACCCGCGCTGCCGATGAACTCGAAGGTGCCGCGGTACGCGGGCCTGCCGGGCAGCGTGCCTGCGAGCGCCCGCAGCGGCAGCGAGGTGGCGTCGAAGGACACGCGCCAGTCCTGCAGGTCGCGCCAGGCGGCCTGGGCGCAGATACGCGCCCGCTCCGCGCCGCGGAAACAGATCGGACTCAGGCTCGATTCGCTGCGCGAGACCACCACGCGGCCCGGCGCCTCGAGCCGATACTCGGGCAGCCGCGGGCCGTTCGTGACCAGATCGAGGACGTCGAGCTGGTAGTGATCCGCCGCGAGCCCGCCCGTGCCGGCGAGCGTCACGGCGTCCTCGCCGACACCCATGCGCAGGCCGATCTGATGCGCGCCGGAGACGCCATCGAGTGAAAGGCGCAGCGACGAGATCTCCCGATTGCCCACCGCGAGGCCGACGCCACGCACGCGCAGCCAGGAGGACGACCGGTCGCTGAGATCGAGGTCGGCGTTGCCTGAAATGCGCGCCGCGCGGAGCGCCCGGGCGGAGAGATCCTCGACGGCGAAATCGGCGGCGATGCGCAGATTGCGCCAGCCGGCATCGGGCGCCTGCGCCGGTGCTGCGCGCAGGCGCGCGTGGGCCCGTCCTTCGATGGCCGCGCTGAACCGTGACAGCTCGGGTGCTTCGACGCGGGCCGTGAGTCCCCCCGGCGCATCCGCGCGACCGTCCGCCTCGAGAGTTGCGCCGGCCACGGTGACGCGGCAGTGGCGGCAGCCCAGCTGGCCCTTGTCGCGGAACACGCTGGCATGCCCTCCCAGCGGATAGCCCGCGACTGCACCGCGCAGTCGCTCGATGCGCGCATCGAAATCGGCGCCGGGCGCCAGACCCGCGCCCGAAGCCGTGAGGTCGAAGCTCAGCCGGCCGGACATCGCGGGCGCCAGTGCGGCCGGATTCAGGCCGCGCGCACCGACGGCGACGCGCCAGGGATCCGCAGGACCGAAGCCGAGCTCGCCCGCGACATCCGCCTCGCCCGACAGCAGCCGCAGCGTGGCGTCAGTGACGGCGAGTCGCGAACGGTCGTAGCGTCCGCTGCCCCTGCCGGCGACCTCCGGGAACCCGGAAATCTGCACGGAGCCGTCGATCGCGTAGTCGAAAGCCGTCCAGCCCTGCACCTGGAAGCTCGCGGCGGGCACGCGGACCCTGGGCGTGCCGGCGAGCGGCCAGCGCGCGCCGGCAAGCCGGGCATCGAGCCGGTAACGCAGCCCGGGCACCCAGTCGAGGCGGCCGGAGCCGTCGAGCCTGGTCGCGGCGGATTGCAGATCGAGCACGAGGTGGCTGAAATCCAGGCCCCGATCCGCGTACTGGCCGATCACCTCGTAGCGCAATGGCTCGCCATCGATGACGCTGCTCGTGAGCTCGCCGCGCAGTGCCGCGGCGCTGCCGCGGCCCGTGCCGCGCAGCGTCCCGTGCCAGCTGCCGAGGACACTCGACGGCGAGAAGCGGCGCGTGTCGAGTTCGGCGATCCGGCCCGTCGCGCTCCAGTGGAAGTCACGGTCGAGATCGAGCAGCG
Source organism: uncultured Steroidobacteraceae bacterium (assembly GCA_964459405.1). Classification (GTDB taxonomy): domain Bacteria; phylum Pseudomonadota; class Gammaproteobacteria; order Steroidobacterales; family Steroidobacteraceae; genus CAYWMY01. The sequence goes on from CAYWMY010000008.1 coordinate 15,146, forward strand.
ACAGGTGGATGCCGGCCCGCAGCGGCGCAGTGATGTTCGAGCGCGTGCGCAGTTCGCGCAGGTCGCCGAGGCCGGTCGTGTGACCGACGACCGGCTGCCCCGCATGGGTCTGCCACTCCAGCGCGAATTCCATCGACAGCGGGTCGCTGGCCATCAGCACGTAACGCCCGCGTACGCGGGCTTCACGCAGGTCGACGTCCATGTCGCCGAATACGAGTCGATCGCTGCTCAGATGCACGTCTGTGCGCAGCGGTCGCGCCTCGAGCCTCGTGCCGTTCTGCAGTGTGACGTGAGCGGCGCCGATGCGCAGCCCGGGAACCGCGACGCGCAGCCAGCGCGGCAGGAAGCGCAGGGGCTCCTCGGTCGGCGGCTTGCGGCGCGGCTTCACGGTCACCGTGATCTCATCGATCTCGAGTGTCCGGGCCGTGACGGTCAGTGGCAGCCCCCCGAGCGGCGCCATGCGTGCGCGGGCGCCCCGGATGTCGATGTCGACGCGCTCCGCACGGATCGTCATGCGCGCCATGTGCCACTGTTCCCCGAGCAGGCCGCCGGCATCCTGCACGCTGATCTGGACCTTCCGCAGCGCGCCGAGACGCGCGAGCGCCCAGTCGAATCCCTGTGGCGTGTGCAGCAGCCAGTACAGCGCGCCCCACAGTAGCGCGGCCATTGCGAGGGGCAGGACGATCAGGAGCCGGATGCCGCGCCGCATCAGAAGACCGGTGCGATGTTCAGGTGCAGCCGCGGGCCACGACGCTTCTCGCCGGGGGCCCGGGTCGGGTCGGACAGCGCCTGCGCGATGTCGATGCCGATGCTGATGAAGGGAAGCTTCCAGCGCACACCCACGCCGGCCGACCACGCGAGCGCGTCACCGTACCGGTCGAAGGCGTTGCCGGCATCGATGAATGCAGCAACCGCGAAGCTGCGTGGCAGGTCGCGCTCGATCTCGACGCTGCCCACCGCCAGATGCCGTCCGCCGACCGTGACGCGGTCCGTACCACCGTCCCTGGTCACGATGGTCTCGGTCGGTGACAGGTCGTCCAGACCGAAGCCGCGCACGCTGCGGTCGCCGCCGGCGAAGAACCGGTAGTCCCGCTGCAGCAGCCGGAAGCGCTGCACCCACGACACGCCGATCTCACCGCGCGTGATCAGATGCCAGCGCGGTGCGAGATCGAAGCGCCGCTCGTCACGCACGACGAGCCGCAGGAAATCCGTGCTGGCGCCCAGCGCCGCATGCGAACCGGTCAGCTCGGCGAAGAGGCCGGTATTGATGGCCGCCTCGCCCAGGTATCCCTTGGGCAGCCGCGCGTAGGAGATCCCGGGTACCAGCAGTCGGTCCGTGATTTTCGGGATGGTTTGCGCGAGGTCCGTCGAGCGTGTCGACTGCTGCGTGGCGGTCAGGAAGATGCCGCGCTGCCAGTTGCCCATCACGTGCGTGAGCGTCGCGCGCGCGGCGATCTCGGAGGTCTCGATGCGGTTGATGTCGGTGCGCTCGGCGGCGACCGCGAAAGCGAGTTTCTCGAGCGCCGGATCCGTCCACGGCAGGATGTAGGTGCCGGTCAGCGACTGCGCGGTCTGCGCCAGCTTGGCTTCGACTCTGAAGCGATGGCCGGCACGGTTGACGCGGCGGTTCTGCCAGCCCAGGGTGGTGCGCCATTCGGTGTCGCTGGCGTAGCCGGCGGCGATGGTGTAGCGCGATCGAGGTCCCTTCGTGGCGCGGATCTGGATCGGGACCGTGAGGCGCTCGCGGTCGCGCTCACCGGGCAGCACTTCGACGACGGCGAAATACTGCGTGTCGTCGAGCGCGAACTGCGTGGCCAGCAGCCGGCCGGCGTCGTACCAGTCGCCGCTCTGGTAGCGCAGGTAGCGGCGCACCAGTTCGTCGCGCACGCCGGCCTGCTCGATGTCGGTCTGTCCGAAGCGATAGCGCGGCCCCGTGTCCAGCACCAGCGTCACGCGCGCCTCGTGGCGCTCGAGGTCCACGGCGAGTTCGCTGTGCGTGAAACGTGCGTCGAGGTAACCGTGCGCGAAGGCGGCGCGTTCCAGATTGCCCTTGACCTCGTCGTAGGCCGCGTGGCTCAGCCGTGCGCCATTGCGCAATGCCCTCGCCGTGGTGAGCCCTCGCAGGAACTCCTCGTCGCGTCCCGGACCCGTGATCTCGATGCGGGTCCCTGCGAACAGTACCGCCGGCCCCGGCTGTATGCGCACTGTGGCGCGCCAGTCCTTGCCGTCGGCGACGACGTCCACGGTCACCTCGGGCTCGTAATGGCCGAAGGGCCGCAGCGCCTGTGCCACTTCTCGCGGCGCACGCTGCCCGAGGCGCTCGACGGTCTCGTCGTCGAGATCCCGCGCTTTCGCGTAGCGCGACAGGCTCAGGAACGCCTCCACGTTGTCGCGGATTGCGCCGTCGACCCCTTCCACCTTCACGGCGATGTCTGCGGCGGTGACGAGCGGCCACAGGAACAGCAGGCCCAGGCAACGGGCACGGCGCCGACGGCTGCGGGCCGGGAAGGCCCGCGCGGGCCGCCGTTGGCCGGGACTCATGGAGCTGGAGTCCCGGGCCGCAGGGACGGCGGGCTGGCGGCGCGGAACCGCTCCGCGCGGGTGCCACATACGAGACCGGTCGCGTCGTAGCGCTGTTCCTCGACTTCGATGGTGCCGTCCGCCGCGACCAGCACCAGCGTCGTGCAGCGGGTGCCGTACACCGGGTCGAGCACGAAGGGTGCCGTCGGGTTCAGGTCCTGTTCCCGCTCGGGTACGGCGAGCTCCGCAGCCGTGGCCGGCGCCGTGTCCGTGAATGCCGCCAGCATCGCCTCGCGCTTCGGCTCCTCATCGGCGAGCAGGGCGGCGAAGCGCTGGCGCGTGCGCACGACCTTGGGCCAGGGAACATCGAGCGCGTCGTTGCTGAGCCCGTAGACGCCAGGGGGCAGCACGCGTGTCACGAAGGCGGGCGAGTTGCTGGCGAAGACCAGATCCTCGCCATCGTGCAGCAGCAGGTTGAAGCCTGCGAAGGCACCGGCCTCGGATGCCAGAGAGGCGGCGAAATCAGCGGCGGCAGAACGGCTGGCGGCGAATCGCGGCACGAACGCCCCGCGCGACGGTGCGCCGGCGGCGGCACGCCGGCCTCCCCCTGCGTTGGTCACCACGCCCAGGCGGCCGTTGCTCGCGACGCCGAGCCAGGTGCCACCGGCCTCCAGATCCCGGCCAGCCAGCAGGCCGGCCGGGTCGTCCCACCAGTGGAGTCCCGCTGCCGGCCGCGCATGCAGCTCGTCACGATTGCCGGCGACCAGCAACGGGTAGCGCGGATGGACTCCCCAGGCGACGACGAGCAGGCACATGAGTGGAATTATAGGATCGCCGGGGCCGTCGACGGTTCAGCCACGCCATGCCTGCCAGGCCGTCCGGGCGACCAGCCCGGTGACCACGATGAGGAACACGCCGCGGACGAACCGTGTGCCATGGCGCAGCGCGAGGCGCGTGCCCACCTGCGCACCGGCGACGTTGCAGGCCGCCATCGCCAGGCCGAGCACGACCAGCACTTCGGCGCGCGTTCCGAACCAGGCCAGTGCCGCGGCGTTCGTGGCGACGTTGAGCAGCCGGGCACCCGCCGCGGCGTGCAGGAAATCGAAGCCGAAGACGCGTACCAGGAGCAGCATCAGGAAGCTGCCCGTGCCGGGACCGAAGAAGCCGTCGTAGAACCCGATCAGCGCGATCCCGGCTGCGCCTGCCGCCTGCGTCGCGCCATCGAGTGTCCGCGGCGCATGCTCGGTGCCCAGCGCCGGCCGCAGCAGCGTGTAGGCCAGCACCGCCACAAGCAGCAGCGGCACCAGCGGCCGCAGCACCTCAGGCGACACCCGGGTCACCGTCCAGGCGCCCGCGGATGCCGACAGCGCCGCAATCACGAGGCCGGGCCCGACGACGGCCCAGGGCAGGGGCACCCGCACCGCGTATTGCAGCGCGGCCGAGAGCGTGCCGCACAGGCTGGCCAGCTTGTTGGTGCCGAGCAGGTTCGCAATCGGAGCGGCGGGCCAGGCCGTGAGCAGCGCCGGCAGCTGGATCAGGCCGCCGCCGCCAGCCATCGCGTCGATGAGTCCGGCGGCGAAGGCCGCGGCGAGCACGAACGCCCAGCTGCCGTCGATCACCACTGTGCCCGCGTACCGGCTTCGTTCGCGATCAGCGTCGCGAGCGGAGTCGGCCAGCCGGCGTCGAACCAGTTCTCGATCAGCACGCGGGAGATGGACAGCGATGGTGGCAGGATCGGCGTTCCGGCGGCCACTTCGGCCCGCGTGAACCAGCGGGCATCCTCGAGTTCCGCATCCGCGCAGCGGATGTCCGTGGTCGTCGCGGTGGCCACGAAGCCCAGCATCAGCGAGGATGGAAACGGCCAGGGCTGCGAGGAATGATAGACAGGGGCGACGACCCGTACGCCGGTCTCCTCGAACACTTCACGGACCACGGCGTCCTCGAGGCTCTCGCCGGGCTCGACGAAGCCCGCGACGGTCGAGTACCGGCCGGGAGGCCAGCCGGCCTGGCGGCCGAGCAGCGCACGCTCGCCGTCCGTGACCAGCACGATGATCGCCGGATCGATCCGCGGGAAAGCATGCGCACCGCAGTCTCCCCGGGTGCATTCCATCACATGGCCGGCCTGCGCCGGCTGCATGGGTGCGCCGCAGCTGCCGCAGTAGCGGTGGCGCCGGTGCCAGCCGATCAGCGCACTGGCATAGGCCAGCAGCCCGGCCTGGTCATGGGGCAGGGCTGCGCCGGCGGTGCGCAGGTCGATGAAGCGGGCATCCGGCTCCAGCCGCGGTTCCTCGGCAGCCTCGATCTCGGCCGCGAAGACCTGCCGGCCACCGAACTCCCCGAGCAGCACCAGCTGTTCGAACGACAAGTGCGCCAGGGCGGGGTGCGTGGACTCGAGCAGGCAGGCGCACTGCACCCTCCGTTGACGCACCAGCAGCCGTGAATGCCAGACCGGGACGACGGAGGCTTCGCCACGCGCCAGCATGCCGCGCAGCGCCGTGTCATCGCGCCGTGCGGCCGGGTGCCGCAGCGCATGCGGCCCGGCAAAGGTGTTCGGCCGGCGATCCGGGTGCTGCACGCCAGACTCCAATCGCAGGGGCTCTCTATTCTATCAGCCGTCCGACCGGCGCCCGGTGCCTGGGCGTTCGCCATCCCCCGCGCAGAAGTCGCACTGCACGCCGCGTGCGGCGAATGGCGCGACGATGATCAGCGCACCGCAGCGGCCACACTCGTCGACGCCGAGCTCGCGCTGCTGGCTGAGCGCGCGCTGCAGATGGCAGGCGTGTTCGAAGGACAGCGCCGGAGCCGGGAACAGGCGTGTATAGGTTTCATAGACCCGGCAGAAGGTCTCGCCCCACTGCATGTCGGGTACCGTTGCGAGCCGTGGTCGCGTGTCGCGCTCGATCAGCCCCAGCAGGCAGAACAATGTGGCGAGCGTCGCCGCCTGGCGCCGGATCTCGGCGTTGCGCAGGAAGTACGCGCACTGACGTGGTGACTTGCCCCGGTGGCGTTTCACGCGGACGGTGCCGTCGCCAGCGACATACGAGCGGTACAGCTTGCGGATCCGATCGTCCGAGAGCCCCGTCCAGCCGCGGATGGTGTGGGTTCGCGCTTCGTGGCGGATCAGTCGCAGCGCGAGGTCGAATCGCAGCCGGTCGCGGGTGTAGCGGTCGTCGGTCACGCGCATCTGGGGCTTCCTCCGTTGTCGCGTCGCGCCAGTTATGGCATTTTTATACCACTTTCTGGACGGCCCGGTGCAGCCCTGCAGGCGCAGCATATGGCGCGCATCCAGGGAGAAAATCATGACAACACAGGGGATGATGGCTCTCATGCCGCCCGCCGGCGCCGCAACGTGGACGGCAAGCGATCTGCCCGGGGCGCGCGTGCTCACCGGGCTGCGCGCGGCCAACCTGGCATTTCTGGAGTTGCTGTATGGCGCTGCGCCAGTCGTTGCCGGCGGCCCCGGAGGCTTGCCGCTGCCGCACCTCGAGCCGCTCGCGGCGGAGCCCGCGGCGCGCCAGGCGCTGGTTGAGGCGCTGCCCTTCGCGCTCTTCGACCTGCGTTTCCGGGACGACCAGTTCTGGCGCGCGGCCGCGGCTGGCGCTGCGGCGGTTCACGACGCCGCCGCCGGCCGGCGCGTTGAGCCGGTGGTGCTGTCGTTTGCGCGGATCGCGGTGGTCTTCTCGTGGCATGCGGTCGAGGTGTGCACGCCCTCGGCCTGCCTGGTACTCGGTGCCTCGGAAGGCGTCCTGCGGCTGCTGGGCGATCTCCCGCTGGCCTCTCTGGAGCCGTTGTCGAGCCACATGGCGCCGGTCCTCGGCACCCGGTTCGCGCAGCGGGCGCTGTTCTGGGAGCGCGTCGCGCAATGCCTGCGCGATCCCCAACCACGACAGCTCGAACGGTTGCGGCTGCTCGGCCTGCAACTGCAGGGCAGCGAGAGCGCGAGGCGGCTGCAGCTGCAGCGGCGCACCGGTCGCCGGGACCCCTGAATTCGGTCGGGTGCAGGCGGCACGCCGGTCGATTTTCGTCGAGAAATCACTGGCTCAGGGACGCAGGCTGGGTACGTCGCGCGCAGCCGGCACGGCTGTCGGTTGCCCGTGCCGCAATGCGCGATTAACCTTCCCGGCGCCGCAGTCAGCGGCTCCTTTCTCACGGCCGTCATGCAGGCGCTCCGGATCCGCGAGCTGACCAAGACCTACCGCAACGGTGTCCGTGCCCTGCGGGGCATCGACCTCGACGTCGAGGAGGGTGAGTTCTTCGCACTGCTGGGCCCGAATGGCGCCGGCAAGACCACCGCCATCGGCATCGTCGCGTCGCTCGTGAACAAGACCTCGGGTCGCGTGCTGGTATTCGGTCATGACACCGACGGCGAACTCGAAGCCGCCAAGTCCTGCATCGGGCTCGTGCCGCAGGAGGTGAACTTCAATTTCTTCGAGACACCGCTGACCATCGTCACGAACCAGGCCGGCTTCTACGGCATGCCCCGCCACCGCGCGCGTGAACGCGCCGAGGCCTGCCTGCGCATGCTGACGCTGTGGGACAAGCGCAATGCGATCGCGCGCTCGCTCTCGGGCGGCATGAAGCGCCGGCTCATGATCGCCCGTGCGCTGGTGCACGAGCCGCGACTGCTGATCCTCGACGAGCCGACCGCGGGCGTGGACATCGAGATCCGCCGATCCATGTGGGATCTGCTGCGGGAGATCAATGCGCGCGGC
>CAYWMY010000009.1:0-21981 GCA_964459405.1 uncultured Steroidobacteraceae bacterium
GCCGCAGGCGCGCGCGTGCGCGTGGTGGCCGTCGAGGGTGCGGTGCTCAAGGTCGGCCCCGCCTGAACGCAACGGGAAACGGGGATATCCTTGATGTCCCCGCGATCACGGTGCCGGACGCGCGGGCTGTTGACGGAGGGCCCCTCGTCTCGCGGGAAATCCTTACGCTCGCCTCGGGGCCCTCCTGCGCGCCCGCGCGTCTGATATGCCGGCTTCGGGAAATCCAAGGATGTCCCCGTTTCCCGCGATCGGGCGTCAACGGCCGGACAGGTGCATGGCCAGCGACATCGCGAGCAGCACGGCCGCGACGGCGAGTATGAGCAGCAGCAACCGGGCCAGCAGTCGGGGCATGCGTGCGGGCTCTTCCGTATCCGGCAACCGGCCGGGCTGGTGGTAATTTTGCTTGGGGCCTCGTAGTATTGCCCGCGCTTTTTTACAGGCTCTAAACAGCGATCAATCGGGAGAAGCTCGCATGGCTGTCAGTCCTGTCCGCAATGCCACGCCCGTCAGGGTCCTCGCTGCTGTTGCCGCGACCGTGGCGCTGGGACTGCCGGCCGCGGGTGTGGCTGCCGGGGACGTCGAGCGTGGGCGCAAACTCGCCTACACCTGCCACGGTTGCCACGGCATCGCAAGCTACCGGAACGCCTACCCCAATTACGGCGTGCCGCGTCTCGGCGGACAGCCGGCGAAATACCTGATGTCCGCGCTGAAGGAGTATCGCGCCGGCAATCGGCCTCATCCGACCATGCAGGGCCAGGCCGGGACGCTGGATGACCAGGAAATCGAGGATCTGGCGACCTACCTGGCGGGTGAACGGGTGGTGTCCGACGGCAAGCCCACCGGCACCGCGCCGGCTGCGGCGGCCGTCTGCGTGGCCTGCCACGGACAGGATGGCGTCGGTACCAGCGACGACTACCCGACGCTGTCCGGGCAGCCTGCCGATTATCTCGAGCAGGCCCTCAACGACTATCGGACCGGAAAGCGCAAGAACCCGATCATGGCGCCGATGGTGCAGCCGCTGCAGAAGGCCGACATCAAGGCTCTGGCGCAGTATTTCGCCGCGCAGGAACCCGGCCTGAGGCTGTCGTCGAAGTAGCGCGGGATTCCCGCCGCGCGTGTCGCGCGCCGGCGCCGGACGCGGCTGCAGTGCGGCCGCGATCTGCCCCGTCCCCCCAATGACCCGGTCCCCGGGGATCGTCCGGTCGCCGGCGGTTGTACAGCGTCACCCCGGCGCGTTACCGTGCCGGTCGACCGCCGTATGAAGGCCCGCGGCGGCTGCGATGCGCCACGGGAACAGGCACCAGCCCATGACTCCGCCGATCCTCGCCAAACTGATGGATTTCGAGCACGGCATCACCGCGATCGACACGGACTACGTGCGCCCGCTGATGGCGGCCAGCCATCTGATCGTCGACGAGGGGCACGCGGCGTTCATCGACACCGGGACCACCCACTCGGTGCCGAACCTGCTCGCCGCCCTCGATGCCCGGGGCGTGGCGCGCACGCATGTCGATTACGTCTTCACGACCCACGTGCACCTCGATCATGCCGGCGGCGCCGGTGAGCTGCTGCGCCACCTGCCCAACGCGAGCTGCGTGGTGCATCCGCGCGGCGCGCGCCATCTCATCGATCCCGCGAAGCTCATCGCCGGCACGCGTGCGGTCTACGGCGATGAGACCTATGCGCGGCTGTACGGCGATCTCGTCCCCATTCCGGAGTCGCGCGTCATCACACCCGAGGATGGCGCCCGCTTCACGCTGGGCGGGCGAGCGCTCGAAGTCATCCACACGCCGGGTCATGCGCAGCACCACTACTGCCTCGTCGATGCGGCGCACGGCGCCATCTTCGCCGGCGACACCTTCGGCGTGTCCTACCGCGCCTTCGATCACGAGGGACATCCCTTCGTGATCCCGACGACGACGCCCGTGCAGTTCGATCCCGAAGCGCTGCACGCTTCGATCGACCGCATCCTGGCGCTCGCGCCGCGGGCCGTCTACATCACGCACTACGGCGAACGCCTTGGCGTGCCGCGGCTCGGCGCAGAGCTGAAATCGCGGCTCGATGAAATGGTCGATCTCGCGCGTCGCATGGCCGGGGCACAGGATCGCAGCGTCAAGCTGCGCGAAGGCCTGCATGCGATGCTGCTGCGCTGGCTCGATGCGCACGGCTGGCGCGGTTCCGCGGCGCTGGTGCAGCACTGGTGGCAGTCCGACATCGAACTCAACGCGCAGGGCCTGGAGGTCTGGCTGGACCGCCAGCGTTGAGCGTCCGCCCCCGACTGCCCGCGAGCACCCGCGAGATCCCGCACATGGAAACGTTTCCCGCCTTTCGCATTCACAGCCGTGACGGCCACATCGTTGCCGGTCTCGAGCGGATGACGCCCGGGCAGCTGACTCCCGGCGAGGTGCTGATCCGCGCGCGCTACTCGACCATCAACTACAAGGATGCGCTGGCCGCCACGGGCGCGGGGCGCATCCTGCGGCGCTACCCGCTGAACGGCGGCATCGACGTCTCCGGCGAGGTCGAGTCCTCGACCGATCCGCGCTACGCGCCGGGTCAGCCGGTGCTGGTCACGGGCGCCGGGCTCGGCGAGCGCAGCGACGGCGGCTATGCGCATTACGTCCACGCGCCCGCCGATGCGGTGATCCCGCTGCCCGAGGGGCTTTCCCTCGCCGATGCCATGGCCATCGGCACGGCCGGTTTCACCGCGGCCCTCGGCATCCACCGCATGGAGCAGAACGGCCAGCGTCCGGATGGCCGGCCCATCGCCGTTACGGGAGCCACCGGCGGTGTGGGCTCGCTGGCCGTGGACATGCTCGCGGCCCGCGGCTACCGCGTCGCCGCGATCAGCGGCAAGCCCGAAGCCGGCGATTATCTGACCGGCATCGGCGCGAGCGAGGTGCTGCGACGGCAGGATCTCGACCTGGGCTCGAAGCCGCTCGAGAGCATCCGCTTCGGCGGCGCGATCGACAGCGTCGGTGGCGAGCTGCTCGCGGGACTCACGCGGACGATGGACTTCTGGGGCAACATCGCCTGCATCGGTCTCGCGGCGAGCCCGAAGCTCGAGACCACCGTCATGCCGCTGATCCTGCGCGGCGTCAGCCTGCTCGGCATCAATTCGACCGAGACACCGCGCGAAGTGCGGCTCGCGGTCTGGCAGCGCATCGCGACGGACCTGCGGCCGCGGCACCTGGACGCGATCGTGACGCGCCGGCTGCCGCTCGCCGCGCTGTCGCGCGAGGTCTTCCACGACTTCATCGAGGGCCGGGTCATCGGTCGCACGCTGGTGGTGATCGATTGAACGTGTCGCTCGCGGAGCTCGAACCGGAGCTGGTCGCGGGCTGCCGCGAACTCGGGATTCCGCTGTCGGCGGCGCAGGTTCACGCACAGCTCGCGCTGCTCGCGGAACTGCTCGAGTGGAATGCGCGCTTCAACCTGACCTCGATCACGGTGCCCGCCGACATGCTGCGCAAGCACCTGCTGGACTCGCTGGCGGTGCTGCCGCATCTGCAGGGCGCGCGCATCGCCGACGTCGGTACCGGCGCGGGCTTCCCCGGGCTGCCGCTCGCGATCTGCTCACCGGAGCGGCAGTTCACGCTCATCGACGCCACGGCGAAGAAGTGCCGTTTCGTCACGCACGCCGCGGCGCTGCTCGGTCTCACCAACGTCACGGTCGTGCATGCGCGCGCCGAAGCGTGGCGCCCCGCGGCCGCCTTCGACAGCGTGGTGGCGCGCGCGCTCGCGAGCCTCGCGGAGTTCATCCGCTCGGCGGCGCATCTGTGCGCATCGGGTGGCCGCCTGCTGGCGATGAAGGGTCGCGTACCCGAGGCCGAGCTCGCGTCGCTGCCGCACGGCTGGCACATGGTGGCCCTGCACCGGCTCGCGGTACCGGGCCTCGAGGCCGAGCGCCACCTCGTTGAGCTCGCACGCGACGCGGACGTGTCGCGCAGCCGGTCGTGAACGGGCGCACCCGCGTGGACGCGTCCGGCGGTATCGAGTATCCGGCGCTGGACCTGCCCGAAGGGACGACCGCGACGCGGATCGCGCCCGAACTGCTGTGGCTGCGGCACCGGGTCCCGGGCTCGCTGAATCACATCAACCTCTGGTTGTTCGACGAGGGCGATGCCTGGACCCTGGTCGACACGGGCATGAACCTGCCCGAGACGCGCGCGGCGTGGCAGACGCAGTTCGACACCGTGCTGCGGAGTCGGCCGATCCGCAGGCTGATCATCACGCACGATCATCCCGACCATTTCGGCCTGGCGCAGTGGTTCGTCGAGCGCCACGGCTGCGAGCTGTGGATGACACGCGCCGAGCACGCGGTCATCGACGGTTTCATCAACGGTCCCGGGGTCAGCGCCGAAGTCGGCAGCGACCGCATCTGCACGCTGTTCGGCGTGGAGCGCGGCCCCGAGTCCGAGCGCCTCGCCAGCGGGCTCGGCTTTCGCAGTGTTTTTTCGGGTGTGCCGCAACCCGATCACTTCCCGACCGAAGGCGAGATCATCGAGATCGCGGGCCACCGCTGGACGGCGATCGTGCACGGCGGGCACGCCGACGAGCAGCTGATGCTCGCCGATCCCGCGCGCGGCCTGTTCATCTCCGGCGACCAGGTACTGCCGCGCATCAGCAGCAACATCGGCATCTTCCCGAACCGCGCCCCGGCTGATCCGCTCGCGGACTATCTCGAATCACTGGCGCAGCTGTCCGGGCTGCCCGGCGATCCCCTGGTGCTGCCCTCGCACGGACGTGTGTTCCGCGGTCTGCGTGCGCGCACCGAGGCGCTGCTCGCGCATCACGCGGGTTTTCTCGACCGCATGGCCGCGGCGGCCACACGGTCCATGACGATTCAGGAGCTGTCGATGCGGATGTTTCCGCAGCCGCTCGATTCGACCAACCGCTTCATGGCCATGGCCGAGACGCTGGCGCATGCGCGGTATCTCACGCGGCGCGGCCGCCTCGAGCACAGCCGCGATCCCGAGGGCCGCGACCGCTACCGGTGTTGCGGGTAGTGCCGTCAGGCCGCGTGTGCCACCGGGGCGGTGGGTGCTGTCGGTGCCAGGCCGGCCACGACCCGCAAGTCCATGATCCTTCGAGTCGCGCACGCCCCGGTTGACTTGTTTCACTTGCCGGGGCGCGGTCGCGACCTGAGGGCCGGGACGGCGCGCTGCAGCGGACGCTGTCGCGGCGGCCGGTGGTCCGCGGGGCTTTACGCTGGCCCCGTTCCGTGGAACGCTGCGGCCTCCTATGAAGAGAATCATCGCAGTCGCGAACCAGAAGGGCGGGGTCGGCAAGACCACAACCGCCGTCAATCTGGCCGCCTCGCTGGCGGCGACGCGCCGGCGCGTGCTGTTGATCGACCTGGACCCCCAGGGCAACGCCACCATGGGTTCGGGTGTCGACAAGTCGCAGCTGGAGCGCTCGAGCTGCGACGTACTGCTCGGCGACTGCTCCGTGGCGGACGCCACGCTCAGGACGGACAACGCCGGCTACGACCTGCTGCCCGGTAACCAGGACCTGACTGCGGCCGAGGTGCAGCTGTTGCAGGCACCGGCCGGTCGCGAGCTGCGCCTGAAGGCGGCGCTCGCACCCGTGCGTGCGTCCTACGACGTGATCGTCATCGACTGTCCGCCGGCGTTGAACATCCTGACGCTGAACGCGCTGGCCGCGGCTGACTCGCTGCTGATCCCGATGCAGTGCGAGTACTACGCGCTGGAGGGCCTGTCCGGCCTGCTCGCGACCGTCGAGCAGGTGCGCGCCGCCATCAATCCCGCGCTCGCGATCGAGGGCATCCTGCGCACCATGTTCGACCCGCGCAACAACCTCGCCAACGAAGTCTCGTCGCAGCTCATCGAGCATTTCGGCGACAAGGTCTTCCGCACCATCATCCCGCGCAACGTGCGTCTGGCGGAGGCGCCGTCCTTCGGTGTGCCGGTGATGTACCACGACAAGGATTCGCGCGGCGCGCTCGCCTATCTGGCGCTCGCCGGCGAACTGATCCGGCGTGAGGAAGAGGCCGCGGGCGCGGCGTCGCCGGGCGCTTGCGCCGCGATGACCGCCGCCGGCTGATCGCAGCGGACCCCCGCGTCATCGCCTGTGGCGGATCCCACGGCCGGATGCGCGCATCCGGCCGGTCGTCTGTCGCGGCCCGATGCTGTGCCTGGACTTCGTGATCCAGCGGGGATGCACGAGGCGGCCGCCCGCGCGGGAGTCGTGCGGGCTGCGGCACCGGCAGCCTGCCGGACCCGGGTGATGGTCGCGAGACGAGTGAGAGAACGACCCCCAGGTCCGACAGGCTGCTAGAATCCGCCGTCCGGCCGCGGCCTTCGGCTCAGTAACAGGCTTCTGTGGGGATGACGGACAGCAAGAAACGGGGACTCGGACGCGGCCTCGAGGCCCTGCTCGGTCAGGGCGCTGTCCGCACGGCGCCGGCTGCGGGTCTGCAGCCCGTGGGCGCGCCCGCGGTGACGGCCCCACCCGGCGAGACCCTCGCGCGCATTCCCGTGGATCTGCTCGAGCGCGGCAAGTACCAGCCGCGCATGGACATGCGGCCGGAATCGCTCGCGGAACTCGCGGATTCGATCCGTGCGCAGGGGGTCGTGCAACCCATCGTCGTGCGGCCGGTCGGCAGGCCGGCGCCCGGGACATCGCAGCACTACGAGATCATCGCCGGCGAGCGTCGCTGGCGCGCGGCGCAGCTGGCCGGCCTCGCGGAGATTCCTGCGATCATCCGCGACGTACCGGATGAGTCCGCAGTCGCGCTGGCACTGATCGAGAACATCCAGCGCGAGAACCTCAATCCGCTCGAGGAGGCGCGCGCACTCGAACGGTTGATCACCGAGTTCGATCTCACGCACCAGGAAGCGGCGGAGGCCGTGGGCCGCTCGCGCGTTGCGGTGTCGAACCTGCTGCGGCTGCTGGAACTCGCGGAAGAGGTGAAGACCCTGGTCGAGGAGCGGCAGCTGGAGATGGGCCATGCGCGCGCGCTGCTCGGGCTCGCCAGCCGCCGGCAGCAGGCCGAGATCGGCGCCTTCATCGCGAAGAAGGGCCTTTCCGTCCGCGAGGCCGAGGCACTCGTGCGGCGACTGGCGGCCCAGCCCGGCGACGCGGCTCCACAGGCTGCGGCCGAGAAGAGCCCCGACATCCGCAGGCTCGAAACCGATCTGACCGAGAAGCTGGGTGCGCGTGTTGAACTGCGGCATCAGGCGTCGGGCAAGGGCCGGCTCGTCATCAACTATCACAGCCTCGATGAACTGGACGGCATCCTGGCGCGACTGCAGTGACGGATTTATTCGGCCGGGGCAATTCGGGTAGGATGCAGCGCGCTCGCGCCGCCCGGTCCCGACCGGCGGCTGCAGCCGGGCGCCCGAGCCACGAGCCTTCGACCATGGAATCACGATGAGCCCCGGGTTTCTGACCGGCGGGATCGCCGCCTTGCGCAAGCGTCTGGTGATTCCCGTCCTGATGCTCGTCTGCCTCTGGGCGCCGGCCGCGCCCGCACAGCTGATGGCGCCTTCCACGGACCAGCTCGAGCTGCTGCAGCAGCTGGGCGTGGACCCGCAGGGAATGCTGCTCGATCAGCTGGGGACGCGCTCGGACACCATGGGCCTCGGCACGATGAACCGTCGCCAGTCTGGCGAGGTCGAGGACGCCGGCGACTCCGCCGATCGGCTGAAGTCCAGGCTGCCGCGACTCGAGGGCGAGGACTCGGTGGTGGTCGAGGTCAAGATCCGGCGCTTCGTGAAGGACATCAGCCAGCCGGCCAACCCGCAGACCGCCGCGGCTGCCCTGCCGCGGGAGCTGATGACGGCGCCCGTGGGAGTGCAGCCCATGGTGCCCATGGCGCCGGCCAGCGCCGCCCCGGCCGCCGCGCCACCGCCACCCGAACCCATCGAGCGCACCCCGGAAGAGCAAGAGCGCCTCGCCGCACTGGTCCAGCGCATCTCGGCCGGCAGCCCTTACCGGCTCGATCGCACGGGAGCCATCACGCTGCCGGAACTGGCGCCCATTCCACTGTTCGGGCTCACCGAGGAACAGGCCAAGCAGCGGCTCGAGACCGAGCCCGCGCTGCTCGATCTGGAATTCCGCGTGACGCTGCTGTCGCGCGACGGAAACCTGAAGCCGTTCGGCTACGAGCTGTTCGAGAGCCGCGGCTATTCGTTCGCGGCGACCACCAATTTCCCGGTTCCCGCCGACTATGTGCTGGGTCCGGGCGATACGCTGGAGGTGCGCCTGTTCGGCACCCCGAACCGCAGCTATTCGCTGACCATCACGCGCGACGGCACGATCGCCATTCCGCAGGTCGGTCAGATCACGGTCGCGGGGCTCAACATGGAGAAGGCGCAGCAGCGCGTCGTGAGCGCCGTCGCTGCGCAGATGGTGGGTGCACGTGTCGCGGTGACGCTCGGCAAGCTGCGGTCCATCCGCGTGTTCGTGCTGGGCGACGTCAGGCGCCCGGGTTCGTACACGGTGGGCGGCCTGTCGACGATCACCAACGCGCTGCTCGCGAGCGGTGGCCTGCGCCCCATCGGCTCGCTGCGTCACGTGCAGCTGAAGCGCAATGGCCGGCTGGTCCAGGAACTCGATCTCTACGATCTGCTGCTGCGCGGTGACACGCACGCCGACGCGCGCCTGCAGGCCAATGACGTCATCTTCGTGCCGCCGGTCGGGCGCACCGTGTCCGTCGTTGGCGAGATCCGCAGGCCCGCGATCTACGAGCTCGACCAGGAACAGACCGTGCAGGAGCTCGTGGCACTCGCGGGCGGCATGACGGCACAGGCCGACCCGCGCCGTACCACGATCGAGCGCATCAACGCCGAGCACGTGCGCACGGTCGCGACCGTCGACCTGTCGAGCGCGGCGGGGCGTGCGGAGCGGCTGCGCCCCGGTGACCTCGTGCGCCTGGGCAGCGTACCGCCGCTCGTGACCAGTGCGGTCACGCTGGCCGGGCACGTCTACCGTCCGGGGAGCCACCAGTTCCGGCCCGGCATGCGACTGTCGGACGTCATCGACAACGTCGACGACCTGCGGCCGGATGCGGACCAGCACTACGTGCTGATCCGCCGCGAGGATCCGGCCACGCGCCGCGTGTCCGTGGTGTCGGCCGATCTGGCGCAGGCCCTGGCGCAACGCGGTTCGCCGGCCGACGTGCCGCTCGCGGATCGCGACCAGATCCACGTGTTCGATCTGCAGGCCTCGCGCGACCGCGTGGTGGGTCCTCTTATCGAGGAGCTGAAGCGCCAGTCGGATCGCGACGAGCCGACGCGCATCGTCGGCATCGGCGGGCGGGCCAAGGTGGGTGGGCAATATCCGCTGGAGCCCGGCATGCGCGTCGCGGACCTGATCCGCGCGGGCGGCGGACTCGACGAGGCCGCCTACGGCGCCGAGGCGGAGCTGGTCCGTTCGGAGGTCGTCGACGGTCAGCTGCGCCGCACCGATCTGATCCGCATCGACGTGCAGGCCGCCCTGGCGGGCGAGCCCGCCGCCAACGTTGCGCTGCAGCCCTTTGATTTCCTGGTCATCAAGGAAACACCGCTGTGGTCGCGCAGCGAGCAGGTGACGATCCAGGGCGAGGTGCGCTTCCCGGGCACCTATCCCATCCGCCGTGGCGAGACCCTCAAGTCCGTGATCGAGCGCGCGGGGGGACTCACGGAACTGGCCTTAACGGAAGGCAGCGTGTTCACACGCGAGGACCTGCGGGAACGCGAACAGAAGCAGCTCGCGACACTGACGAGCAGGCTCAAGCGCGACCTCGCCACACTGGCGCTGCAGAACGTGCAGTCCGCCCCGCAGGTCGCCGGGGAGGTCGCGGGTGCCACCTCGATCGGCCAGTCGCTGCTCGCGGAGCTCGAGACCGCCGAGGCGATCGGCCGGCTGGTCATCGACCTGCCCGCTGTGATCGCCGCCGCGCCCGGGTCGACCGACGACGTGCTGCTCAAGGACGGCGACCGGCTCGTGATCCCGCGCAAGACGCAGGAGGTCACCGTGATCGGCGAAGTGCAGAGCGCGACCTCGCACCTGTTCGATCCCGCTGACAGCGTCGACGACTACATCGCCGCCTCGGGTGGCGTGACGCGCCAGGCCGATCGCAGCAGCATCTACGTGATCCGTGCCGACGGCAGCATCGTCACGGCCGGCGGGCGCTGGTTCGCGCGCGGCAACGCGGGCATCCGGCCCGGTGACACCATCGTCGTGCCGCTCGACGCCGGCCGCATGCGGCCGCTGCCGGTCTGGCAGGCTGTGACCACGATCATCTACAACCTCGCGGTCGCCGTGGCCGCCGTGAACTCGTTCTGAGCGGGCGGCGCCGATGACGGATGCGAGGGTGGGTGGCGGGGAGTCGGCGCCGCTGGTTCAGGTGCTCGACGAAGCGCGCCTGTCCCCGGAGGGGCTGGCCGTGGCGTGCTGGCGCTACCGCATCACGATTGCGGTGTGCGTGCTGGTCTGCGCGATCCTGGGCGCCGTTCTCAGCTTCGTGATGCAACCGCGCTACCACGCCGAGGTGGTCATGATTCCGGCCCCTGGCGACGATCTGCGCCAGGCCCTGGGTGGCGGCCTGCCCGGCCAGCTCGGCGGACTCGCCTCGCTCGCGGGAATCAACATCGGCGGGGATGGCAACAAGGACGAGTACCTCGAGTTCCTGCGCTCGCGCGGATTCATCCGGCGCTTCATCGCCGACGAGAACCTGTTGCCAGTGCTGTTCGCCGACGATTACGACTCCGCGACCGGCCGCTGGCGGGTGGATGATCCCGAAGACGTGCCGACACTGGCCGACGGCGTGAAGTACTTCCGCGATCGCGTGCTCGCGGTCGATGAAGAGCGCAGAACCGGTGTGGTCACGCTCGGTGTGACCTGGACGGATCGGCATCTGGCTGCCGCGTGGGCGAATCAGCTGGTGACCCGCGTCAACCGTGAATTGCAGCTGCGCGCCATCCGCGAAGCGCAGGCGAGCCTCAACTATCTCAACACCGAGCTGGCCAGGGCCACGGTGCTCGAGGTGCGCCAGTCGATCTACAGGGCGATCGAATCGCAGATCAAGACCGCGGCGCTCGCGAATGTGCGTGAACAGTATGCGTTCCGCATCATTGACACGGCCGCGGCGCCGGATGCCGATGATCCCGTGAGTCCGAAGCTGGTCGTGCTGGTGCTGCTCGGCGCAGTGCTGGGCGCCTTGCTCGGTGCGCTGATCGTCTTTGGCAGGGTCGTGGCGGAGCGCAGGACGCCGGCCGCATGACGCGCCCGGGTGCCAGCGCGGACGATGATCGCGAGATGATGGATGTTGCCGCAGGCCACCACCGGAGACCGTGACGCGCGGGCAGGACCGGCACAGCCGTCGCTGGCGCTGCTCTACGCGTTGACGATGGTGGGATTCCCGCTGGCATCGACGGTTCCCGTCATGCTGCAGGTGGATTCCCAGGTGGCATCGGTACCGTTCCGCGGCGTGATGATCGCGTTGTTCGTCTGGGTGCTGTGCGACTCCTTCGTCCGCCAGCGCCGCGTCTACACCGGCGTGGCGCTGCTGCCGATATTCGCGTTGTGGTGGCTGCTGATCGCACGCCTGCTGCAGGGGACCGTGATCGATCCGCTGCCGGGCTCGCTCGGCATGCCCGTCGCGCAATACCTGCTGCTGTCACTGGGTGCCTGTTTTCTTCCAGCGCTGGCGTTCATCGCCGCGCCGAACGCCGCGACCCTCGAACTGGCCCGCCGCCTGATCGAGGTCCTGGGCACGCTGGCCATGGTGCTGCTCGTGTACCTGGCCGTCAGCGCCATCGCCGCGGGCCAGATCTTCCAGCGCCTGTCCACAGAGGTCCTGAATCCGATCACGGTCGGTCATCTGGGCACGTCGGTCTTCGTCGTGACGCTCGTCGGTCTGTCGCGCTCGGTGGGCGCGGCGCGGCTGCTGCACTGGACCGTGATCGCGTTCTCGGTGACAGTGACCGTGGCGTCGCTGTCCCGTGCGCCCATCCTGTCCATGGTCCTGATCGCGCTGGTCTACGCCTTCACGCAGCGTCCGCGCGGCCGACTGGGTGGTGGACGCGTTGCGCTGCGCGTGGGAATCCTCATTGCCGCCGGCGTGCTGTGCGCCGCGGCGCTGGTCTATATCGAGACCTTCACCTCCGTGGAGCTGACCAGCCGCTTCGTCAATGTCGGCGTCGATGCCTCGAGTCGTGACCGCGAGCTGCTGTTCGCGGGTGCCTGGGAGCAGTTCACGCGTAATCCGTGGCTCGGCGATGCCTTCATCGAACGGCGCCTCATGAGTTATCCGCACAACATCATCCTCGAAAGCATGATGGCCGCCGGTATCGTGGGCCTCGTGCTGCTGCTGGCCGTGGTCCTGCTGGCATCACTGGCCGCGACACGCCTCGTCCTCGGTGGCCCCACCGTGGCGTGGGTCGGGCTCCTTTTCTTCCAGAATCTCATCGCACAGATGTTCTCGGGTTCGCTGCTGCTGAGCGGGGGGTTCTGGGCCTTCACATTCGCCGTGCTGGCGCTGGCCGCGGCGCTGCGCCGGCAGCGCGCAGGCGGGCCCGAGGCGCCGCGCGCCGGGCCCGCAGCCGGGATCAAGGGAGACACGATCGTCGTCGACGATGGTCCCGGCAATGCCACAGCGCGCGTCGCGGCGGATCATCGGGTCGTGAAGGGCAGGCCGGCAGCCGGACCGTTGTTGCCGGCGGGCCCTGCTGGCTGAACTGTCGGGGGTGCGATGGGCGCGCGTTCATTCGTCAAGCAGTTGTTCAACAGTGTCGGCCTCGAACTGATACGCCTGAAGAACGTTCCGCGATCGACATTCCTGGGTCTTTCCGAACGCGGGTTCAACACCGTGCTGGATGTCGGCGCCAATGATGGTGGCTTCGCCCGATGGGCTTCCCGGGTACTGCCGGCCGCACGGATTCACTGCTTCGAGCCGCTGCCGGAGCCGTGCCGCCGACTGCGGAAGTGGGCATCGTCGCGGACGCCCGGTGCGGTGACAGTTCATCAGCTCGCGCTGTCGGATCACGAAGGCACGGCGCAGATGCACGAACATCTCGATCACGTGACATCTTCCTCGCTCCTGACGACGACCCCGACGGGCCAGCAGATGTTTCCCGACACACGACGCACCGCTGACGTGCCGGTCGTTGTCACCACCCTCGATGTCTGGGCAGCTGGACAGAACATGGACAGTCCCGGAAGGATCCTGCTCAAGCTCGACGTGCAGGGCCTCGAGGACCGTGTTCTGCGAGGTGCCGTACGGACGCTCCCGGCTGTGGACGTCTGCGTCACGGAAGTGAACTTTGCCCAGCTCTATGAGGGCCAGGCCGCGTTCGTCGATCTCGTCAACCTGCTGTCGGACGCCGGGCTGCAGTACTTCGGCAACCTGGAGCAGATCTACGACGAACGCGGGGTGCCGATCTACGCCGACTCGGTGTTCGTGAGGCATTCCGCGGCCGCCGGCAGGACGTGATGGTGAGGGTTCTGGTCGTCGAACCGCATGCCAGTGGCCATCACGCGAGCTACCTGCGCTGGGTCGTGGACGGCATCGTCGACCGGGGCTGGACCGCGGTGGTGGCGACGACCGCCGAGGCACTGCGGCATCCGGTGCTCCACCACCTCGAGGCATCACCGGGCAGCGTCGAGATTCATCTGATCGCGGATGACCTTTCGCATGAAGGGCCGGGCGGGCGGGCCCGGATTCTGCTGCGTGAGTGGCGTTACTGGCGCCTGTTCCGGCGAACGGTGACGCAGGTGAGCGCGAAGGCGCCTTTGACGGGCGTCATCCTTCCGTACCTCGATTACCTGTTCGTCGCCTCCAGCCTTCTCGGCGACCCCTGCGTCGCTGTTCCGTGGTGCGGAATCTCGATGAGACTGAGCCTGCTCGAGCCGGCGCACCCCGCGAAGCGAATGCCGTGGAAGTGGCGTCTGGCAGGTCGAGTCCTTTCGCAGCAAAGCTGCCGGGCGCTGTTTGTCATCAATCCATCGGTCCAGGACGTACCGGCCGACTGGTATGGGCCGGCACAGCAGCAGAAACTGCGGTACCTGCCCGACCCGGCCGAACCCGGGCCGGCCGTGGATCGCGATGCGGCCCGCGCCTCGCTTGGCATTGCCCCGGAGGCCATCGCGATTCTCGTGTACGGGTCGATTGATGAACGGAAAGGACTCGATGCCCTGGTGGCGCGTCTGGAGTCGGATCAGTCTTTGCGTCGCTACACCCTGGTAGTCGCTGGCCGGCAGTCGACCGACATGCGGAGACGACTGGCCGGGCAGTTCTGCGGGGCTCTGCGAGCACAAGGACGCCTTCGCGTACTGGATCATCTGCTTGACGAAGCCGAGCAGGCGATGGTGTTCGCGGCTGCGGATGTCGCCTGGCTGGGATATGCGGGTCACCTCCACATGAGCGGGGTGCTGGTGCTTGCGGGGCGGGCGGGATTGCCGGTGATCGCGTGTGCCGGCGGCGAAATCGGCAGGATGGTGCGTCGTCATGCGATCGGCACCGCGGTGTCGCTCGATGATCCTGCCGCCTTGAGTGCGGCACTGAGTTCGATGCTGGACGGCGAATCCAGAGCGGAGTACGGGGCGCGGGCGAAAGAGGCATTCTCCCAGCATCGCCCCGACAACTTTCAGGCCGCAATCCTCGGCGCCTTGTCGGCCGGCGCCTGAGGACAACACGTCATGAAGATCCGCGTGGCGATGATTCAGCCGGTGATCCCGACGTATCGCGTGCCCCTGTTCAATGCACTTGCGGCCGCACCCGAACTCGAGCTCTCGGTCCAGGCGTCGCCAGCAGTGCCAGGACTTCCAGACTCGGTCGCCGGGTTGCCGGAGTGGGGCGACGTGGATCACCGGTGCCGGGTTCTCGCTGGCGGGCGGCTGTTCTGGCAGTGCGGCCTGCGGTTGCCGAAGATCTTCGGGCCGGGTGACGTGCTGGTGTTCAACGGCAACCCGCGCTTCCTGAGCACAGCACCGTTGTGGCTCGAAGCAAACCGCCGTGGCGCTGCAAGCCTGTGGTGGGGGCACGGCTGGTCGCCGACCTCGGTTGCGTGGCGGGCTCGCCTGCGTTACCGGCTGATGCGCTGCGCGACGGCCACGTTGTTGTACACCGACGCCGAGGTCGATGAGGTCCGTGCGACGAAGCGTGCGCCGGAGCATGTCCTGGGTCTCAACAACACCATTGACATCTCGCGAAGCCGACAGGCGAGCCTGCTGTGGAACAAAGACCGGCTTGATGCCTTCCGGCGGCAATCCGGGTTGCAGGACTGCAAGCTCGCGCTCTTCTGCGGGCGACTCCGTTCGCAGCCTTCGACCGAGATCGACGTCGCGTTCCGGGCGGTGGCTCAGCTCAGGAGGAGTGACCCGACATGGCGACTGGCGGTCATCGGCACCGGTGAGGATGAACCACGGCTGCGGAGACTCGAGGCCGAACTGGGACTCCAGGGCGCGATCCTGTGGCTCGGGCCCATCTACGACGAGGAACGCCTGGCGCCGTGGTTCCTCAGCGCGGAGTTCCTCGTGTATCCCGGGGCGATAGGCTTGACCTTGCTGCATGCCTTTTCGTACGGGCTCCCCGTCATCACCCACTCGAGCAGCAGGCTGCACAATCCCGAGATCGCCGCTCTGCGCGACGACCAGAACGGCCTGCTGTTCGAACGCGGCAACGTCACCGATCTCGCTGCGCAGATGCATGCGATGTGCGTTGATCCGGCGCGGCGGGAGCGCATGTCGGCTGAGGCACTCCATACCGTATCGACGGCTTTCAGTTTCGACGGAATGGTCAATCGTTTCGCGAGTGCCATCCGCCTGGCGTCGAGAGTGAGCCTCGAGGGAGGCCGCTGAGACTGAGCACCCGCCTGGGTGGTGAACGGCCTGGCGGCAGGGGCGGGTGCGGTTCGGGGAACGATGTCAGGTGCCGCGTACCGCGACGAACTGCCTCACGTTGACAATCGGCGCAGGTGATCCTGGACCAGACGCGTCGCCGGCATGGCGACGGCGACGACGTAGCACGCAAGTGATGCGACAGAAACGCGCAGGAGGTCTGGCCCGGAAGCGCCGGCCAGTGCGTAGCCGTAGACCGTCCCCGCGGACAGCAGGCCCGTGATGAGCGTCAGCCGGTCAGCAGGCGTCAGCACAACCGGTGCGTTGCCGGGAACCCGCCCTCTGCTGAGAATGATGGACAAGGCCCCGCCGCAGATCGCGGCAGCGCCTGCAGCAACGACCCCCTCGCCGCCAAGCAGGTATCCACCCGGCACTCCGGCCAGCGGCGCGATGATCAGCATCAGAACGTGCGATCGTCGATTCGAACGCAGATTACCCTCGATGAAATTGGCGAAGTAAGCCGGCACAGCGATGAAATTCGCGAGCCAGGCGAGCGTCAGCGCCAGGCCGTAGATCAGCACCTCCAGCCGGATCGCGCCCAGCATGATCGTCGAGACCAGCGGCAGGAGCAGCACGGCGAGCCAGCCGGAGCAGATGGCGACACGAATCGATGACTGCGTAAGCTCTGACACGATCAGGTCGCCATCGTAATTGCCCTGCGACCGCGCACGCGTGAATCGCGGCACGATGACCTGGGTAGCGGCTACCAGCACTCCTCGGAGCTGAAACACCAGGCGGTACGACACTTCGTACAGGCCAGCCGCCTCGGCGCCGCCGAATCGAAGCATCATGAACCGCATCACCGGATCGAAGCCCAGGCTCGCGAGGCCACCGATGCGCGCCTGCACACCCATGCGGACCATCGCCAGCAGTTCCCTGCGGCCAGGAGACTTCGCCTTGCCTGGCAATCGACGCAGCAGATATCCAGCGGCAGCCATCACGAACCCCAGGTTGATCGCAGCCGCGCTGACCAGCCCGACGACGATAGCCGCTCGCGGCAGCGTGAACGTGGCCACCCACGTGATCGCCACCGCTGCCGAACTGCTGATCACGGCCGCAAGTCCCTTGAGGTCGTACCGCCCGGAGGCCTCCAGTACGCCCGCTGCGCCCGTCGCGACGATGGTCAGGCAGACCGCGGCGGCGGCTCCGCCGCTCAGCACGGCGATATCGGCATCAGACAACGGAGAAGCGAGCGCGCGCAGCAGCCACATCATGGCTGGAACGGCCACGAACGCCGCCAGCAGCACCGCGCCGGACACGAGCCAGAGTATCGATCTGTAGGCGCCCTTGACGCGCGGCCAGTCTTCCACGGCGAGAGAGCGGGCCACCTCGCGGACCATGATCTCCGTCAGTCCGGCATCGGCGAGCGCAATCAGCGCCATGACCGCCACGCTCGCGGACCAGATTCCCAGAATCTCTATGCCGGCGGCCTGCGTGGCCAGCCGATACACGATCAGCAGTGCAAACGTCTGCCAGACGACCTGCACCGCGGCGATGACACTGTTATTTCGCACGGACGAAGCGCGGTGGTCTCAGGCTTCGTCAAGCCGTATGCCGATCGGTCGCAAGGCGGGACACATCAAGGAACGCGAGCCATGCCCCTGGGAATGCAGACCATGTCGCCGAAGGCGCGGCCCACAAACCGGGCGCCGGGATTCATCGGGTCGAAGACATCGTAGTCGTGATCACGCATGAACTGGACGACCGCCGCGGCCGACGATCCGTTTCTGCGCAGCAGCGTATCGGACAACTCCGACAGCACGACCGGCTGGTGCTCGTGAAGAGTGCGCGACGCTCCGCGAAGCACCGCGTGTTCGAAGCCCTCGACGTCAATCTTCATGAATCCGGGCCTCAAGCCGTGAGACTCGACCAGCGCATCGACCGTGGTCGCCGCGACACGTTGCTGCTCGTACTGCGCGTGCTGGATCGAGGGATGCACCATGGCGCCGACACTCGAATACTCCTCCCGCCCGACGATCGTATTGATCGTCGTCGATCCGACCGTGTCCGACGCGACGCCCTCGAAGACCAGTGTCCTGTCGGAAACGCCATTCCTCTGCAGGTTCATTCTCAGCCGCCGCAATGCGTTGCTCGTCGGTTCAACCGCGAGAACGCGGCGGCCGCTCAATTCCTTCGCCAGCAGGTTGGTGTAGAAACCAACATTCGCGCCGATGTCGATGGCATCACGCGTGCGATCCAGGTACCGGAGACAGATGGCCGCGAGCTCCGGCTCATAGTGTCCATCCCTGGCAATTCTGCCGAACAGGTCGGAGCGGCTGTCGACGCAGAACGTCCCTTCGAACTCGGGCAGGTGAATCACTGGATCCTCGGCGACGACGCGCCTCAGGTTCCGGACCACCTCGCTGCTGATGGCGTCCCGTCGACGCGCCATTGCCCGGCGCGCCAGGAGCACGGGAAGGAGGAGCGCCCGTGCCGCCGGATTCCGTGATATCCCGTTCTTCAGGCATTCGAGATCCATGCCCACTCCATGATCAACCAATGCCGCTGGAAACGGTGCGTCCATCGAGATGCCGGACCGCGGAACAGTTGCGAACTCTAGCAGCAGTGACCGCATGTCGGCACCGTGCCCGGTGCCGGCACCAGCAGGCGCGACGTCCCGGGTTGCTCCGACCGAACTTTGCCAATAGTCTTCCTGCGCCGCCTGCCAGACGGCGCGCGCCATGGATTTTTCGTGAGGCCTCGAGTCTTGTTCGCAGAACGGTACAGCTTTCCAGACGGCCGGGTTGGAGCTGAAGTCCCTCGCCTCCTGATTTCCCGCCGGGCGCGGTGCGGTCTTCCTGTGAAGGTCACCACGGCCCCGGGCCCGCATGCGCCGCAGACGCGCGCCGGCATCGGGTACCGGGTCATCCAAGGCCGACTGGAGACGGGCGCTGCGGGCCGGCAGTACCCGCCCGGCTCCCTGTACCTCAAGACCCTGCGGTAGGCTGTCACATGGGATATGTCTCCGAGCGCCTGCGGCTCGCCGGCGGCCGTCTCGTGGCCCGCTACCTGTGGTGGCGCCTGGGCAGCCGTCCCACGGCAACCATCGAAAAGATCGGCACCGCCTACGGCGGCTGGTACTGCGCGCCTGCCTGCCTGGCGCCGGACGGCCTCGCCGTGTGTGCCGGTGCCGGTGAGGACGTGTCCTTCGACGTGCTGCTGAACACGCGCTTCGGGCTGCGCGTCGTCTGCGTCGATCCGACACCGCGCGCCGTCGCGCACGTGCGCACGCTGCTGGATGCGGCGGCCCGTGGCGCCACGATCCCGATCGCGGACGGCCCGCCCCGCTATGCGCTCGAGGGTTTCGACACGACAAGGTTCGAGTTCCTGCCGGTCGCGCTGTGGTCGACCGATGGCAGCCTGCGCCTGTTCGCGCCCCGCGACCCGCGGCACGTCAGCCACTCCGCGGCGAACCTGCAGCACACCACGGAGTTCATCGAGGTGCCCGCACTCCGGCTGGAATCGCTGCTCGCGGCACGCGGTGAGACGCGGCTCACGCTGCTCAAGCTCGATATCGAGGGCGCGGAGTACGCGGTGCTCGACGACCTGCTCGCGGGACCGCTGCGGCCCGCGCAGCTGCTGATCGAGTTCGATGAGCTGAACGCGCCGCAGTCGGTCGCGATGGGCGTGCGCGTGGCGCGGCGCGTGCGGGCGCTGCTGTCCGCCGGCTACCGCCTGGTGCACGTCGAGCACACCAACTTCCTGTTCATACACGATGTGCAGGGGGCGCCATGAAGGTGCTGTTGCTGCACAATTTCTATCGCTCGGGTAATCCCGGCGGCGAGGACAACGTGGTGCGGCAGGAGCAGGCGCTGCTCGAGAGCGCGGGACATGCGGTGGTGCGCTACGAACGTTCCAACGACGAGGTCGACCAGCACGACCCGCTGCAGGCCGCGCGGACCGCACTGCACATGGGCTGGTCACGCCGCAGTTACCGTGAGGTCACGGCGCTGATCGCGCGGCAGCGGCCGGACGTCGCCCATGTCCACAACACCTTCCCGCTGTTGACCGCGAGCGTCTACGCGGCCTGCCGCGATGCGGGTGTCCCGGTCGTGCAGACGCTGCACAACTATCGCTGGCTGTGTTCCGCCGCCACGTTCTATCGCGAGGAGACGGTCTGCGAGCAGTGCGGCCCCATGCGCATCGCGCCGGCGATCCGCCATCGCTGTTACCGCGGCTCGCGGGTGGCCTCGGCCGCGGTCGCGCTGGCGCAG
The DNA here is from genome assembly GCA_964459405.1 of uncultured Steroidobacteraceae bacterium. Classification (GTDB taxonomy): domain Bacteria; phylum Pseudomonadota; class Gammaproteobacteria; order Steroidobacterales; family Steroidobacteraceae; genus CAYWMY01. Next base: position 20,061 of record CAYWMY010000009.1, read on the forward strand.
TGGCGTGCATGGCGCACCGGCGTCTATGCGCAGGCGATCGCCGCCTACATCACGCTGAGCCGGTTCGCCGCGGCGCGCTTCATCGCCGCGGGCCTTGCGGCGGACCGCGTGCACGTGAAGCCCAACTTCGTCGCCGACGACGAGCCCCCCGGTCGCGGCGACGGTGGCTATGCGGTCTACGCGGGCCGTCTGTCCACGGAGAAGGGCCTCGAGACGCTGCTGCAGGCCTGGCGCGAGCTTGGCGACATCCCGCTGCGCGTCGTCGGCGAGGGCCCGCTGGCGGCGGAGCTGCAGGCGCGCGCGGCGCGGGAACGGCTGCCGTTGCAGTTCATGGGGCTCCGGCCGCGCGACGAGACGCGCGCCATCATCGGCGGCGCGGCACTGCTGGTGCTGCCGTCCCAGTGGTTCGAGGGCTTCCCGCTGGTGCTGGTTGAGGCCTACGCGCGCGGCACGCCGGTTGTCGCGGCGCGTATCGGCAGCCTCACGGAGCTGGTCGTCCCGGACGCGACCGGCCTGCACTTCCCGGCCGGCGACGCGGCTGCGCTCGCCGCGCAGGTGCGCGGGCTGTGGGATGACGCCGCGCGGCGCGAGCGCCTGAGGCGCGGTGCGCGCGCAAAGTACGACGCCGAGTACACGGCACCTCAGAACCTGCGCAGACTGCTCGACATCTACCGGGCGGCGGGCGCCGCGCTGGAATGAAGGTCTCGATCGTCACCGCCGTGCGCAACGGCGCCGCAGCGATCGGCGCCACGCTGGAGTCCGTGGCGTCGCAGACGCACGCGGACATCGAGCACCTGGTCATCGACGGTGCCTCCACAGATGCGACGGTCGCGATCGTGCGCCGCCAGGGCCGCCGCGTCGCGCGCCTGCTGTCGGAGCCGGACCGCGGCGTGTACGACGCGTTCAACAAGGGGCTTGCGCTCGCGACCGGCGACGTGGTCGCGTATCTGAACGCGGGCGACACCTATCTCGACGAGGGCGTCGTTGCCCGCGTCGTGGCGGCCTTCGCGGCGCACGATGTGGATGCGGTGTTCGGCGACGTGCTGATCGTCGCGGGTGCGGATCCCACCCGCGTCGTGCGCCATTACAGCTCCGCGCACTTCACTCCCGGCCGGCTGGCACGCGGGTTCATGCCCGCGCATCCGGCGCTGTTTCTGCGGCGCGAGCTGTATCAGCGGCTCGGTGGCTACGATGCCTCGTACCGGATCGCCGGCGATTTCGAGCTCTGCGTGCGCGCTTTCGTGCACGAGCACGCCCGGTTCCATTACCTGGCGCGGCCGCTGGTGCGCATGCCGCAGGGCGGCCTCAGCACGCGGGGCTGGCGCTCGAACTGGATCATCACACAGGAGATGCGCCGCGCCTGCCTGCAGAACGGCGTCGCCACGAGCACGCCCCGGCTGCTGCTGCGCTTCCCGGTCAAGCTGCTGGAGGTGCTGCGTGCCGGGCGCTGAATCGCGCGGCGCCGAGCGACACGCGGCACTGCGCGGCAGACGCGTGCTGGTGACGGGCGGCACCGGGTTCATCGGCCGCCAGCTCGTCGAGTCGCTGCGCGCTGCGGGCTGCCCGGTGCGGGTGGCGCTGCGCCGTCCGCCGCCCGCCGCTGCGTGGCCCGACGGCGTCGAGCCGGTCACGATCGGAGATCTGGGCCCGCACACAGACTGGGACGCCGCGCTCGCGGGCGTCGATGCGGTCGTGCACGCCGCGGCACACGTGCACGTCATGCGCCCGGGAACCGAGGACCTCGCGGCCTTCGAGCGCGTGAACGTGCAGGGCACTGCGCGGCTCGCCGAGCGGGCCGCGGCCGCCCGCGTGCGCCGTTTCGTGTTCCTGAGCAGCATCATGGTCAATGGCGAGGACTCCGGCGCGCACACGTTCCGCGCCGAGGACGAGCCGCGTCCGGCCAATGCCTACGCGCGTTCCA
>CAYWMY010000010.1:0-20924 GCA_964459405.1 uncultured Steroidobacteraceae bacterium
GCTACGAGCAGGTGCCCTGGTCCGAGAAGGCCCGGCGCGTGCGCGGCGTGTTCGACTCCGTCGCCGGCCGCTACGACCTCATGAACGACCTGATGTCCGGCGGCCTGCACCGGCTCTGGAAGCAGTTCGCGCTGTCGCAGACGGGCCTGCGCCCCGGCCAGCGCGCGCTCGACGTCGCGGGTGGCACGGGTGATCTGGCGCTCGGCATGGCACGGCAGGTGGGCCCGGGCGGCCTGGTGCTGCTGACCGACATCAACTACGAGATGCTCAGACGCGGCCGCGATCGCGTCATCGACGCGGGTGCGGCGGGCACCGTGCAGTGCTCGCTGGCGAACGCCGAGTGCCTGCCCTTTGGCGATGCAACCTTCGACTGCGTGACCATCGGCTTCGGCCTGCGCAACGTCACCGACAAAACAGCCGCGCTCGCCGACATGCGCCGCGTCCTGAGACCCGGCGGACAGCTGCTGGTGCTGGAGTTCTCGCACCCCGCCTGGCCGGGCCTGAAGCCGGTCTACGACCTGTACTCCTTCGCCGTGCTGCCGCGCCTGGGCCGACTGGTCGCGAACGACGAGGCCAGCTACCGCTATCTCGCCGAGTCCATCCGCAAGCACCCGGATCAGGAGACGATGCTCGCGATGATGCGGCAGGCCGGCCTCGAGAACTGCCGCTACCACAACCTCGCGGGCGGCATCGTGGCGCTGCACCGCGGCTACCGTTTCTGATGAACGCTGTCTCCTGATGAACGCCGATCCGCTGCTCACGCCCTTCGCGGCGCTGCTGAACCGCAACCTGCACCGCTCTTCGCGCGCCCTGCAGCTGGTGCGCCGCCTCGAGGGTCGCGCGCTCAAGCTCGCCGTCACCGGCACGCCGCTCGAGCTCGTGCTGCTGGCCCGCGACGGCGCGGTGCACCTCGAGCGCGGTGGCACCGCCGACGCCACGATCTCCGGCTCGCCACTCGGCCTGCTGGCGCTCGCCGCGCCCGGAGGTGAGGAACGGCTGCGGGGCGAGGGGCTCCGCATCGAGGGTGATGCCGAGGTGGCGCAGTCCTTCCGCGAGCTGCTCATCGAGCTTCGCCCGGATCTCGAAGAGGAGCTGTCGCGTTACCTCGGCGATGCGCTGGCCCACACCGTGGCCCGCGGCGCACACCAGGCCATCGGCTTCGCGACCCGCGCCGCCGACACGCTGCGCGCGAATGTCGCCGAGTACCTGACCGAGGAGAGCCACGACGTGCCGACGCGTGACGAGGTCGCGGCCTTCGTCGACGAGGTCGACCGGCTGCGCGATGCCACGGAGCGCCTCGCGGCCCGCATCGCACTCGTCGAACAGCGGGCCCGGACGCGGCGATGAGGAGCGCGCGCGTCGTCGGACGCATGCTCCGCATCCAGCGCGTGCTGGTGCGGCACGGTCTCGACGATTTCGTGCGCGCCACGCATCTCTACCGGCCGCTCAGGCTGCTGCAGCTGCTGTCGCCCTGGACCTGGTTCGCGCGCCGCGCCGGCGGCACGCGAGGCGCACGCCTGCGCCTCGCTCTCGAGGAACTCGGTCCGATCTTCATCAAGTTCGGACAGGCGCTGTCCACGCGGCGCGACCTGCTGCCACCGGACATCGCCGACGAACTGGCGAAGCTGCAGGACCGCGTACCGCCTTTCGACGCGGCCATCGCGCGCGCGCAGATCGAGCAGTCGCTGGGTCGGCCGGTGGCGGAGATCTTCGCCGAATTCAGCGCGGAGCCGCTGGCCGCGGCTTCGATCGCCCAGGTGCATGCGGCGCGGCTGCGCGACGGGCGCGAGGTCGTGGTCAAGGTGCTGCGCCCGGGCATGGCCGCGTTGATCGGCCGCGACCTCGAGGTGCTGCACGCGCTGGCCGGGCTCGCCGACCGCTACTGGCCCGAGGCGCGCAGACTCCGCCCGCGCGAGGTCGTCGCCGAGTACCGGAAGACCATCCTCGACGAGCTGGACCTGATGCGCGAAGCGGCCAATGCGGCGCAGCTGCGGCGCAACTTCGCGGAGTCCGAGCAGCTCTACGTACCCGAAGTGCACTGGGACCTGTGCCGGCGCGACGTCATGGTGCTGGAGCGCATCCACGGCCTCGCCGTCTCCGAGGTCGAGCGCATGAAGGCCGCGGGCACCGACATCCAGAAGCTCGCCGAGGCCGGCGTGAACATCTTCTTCACGCAGGTGTTCCGGCACAACTTCTTCCACGCCGACATGCACCCCGGCAACATCTTCGTCGATATCACCGATCCGCGGAACCCGCGCTATGCGGCCGTCGATTTCGGCATCGTCGGCACACTCGACCCGCGCGACCAGCACTACCTCGCCGCGAACTTCCTCGCCTTCTTCGAGCGTGACTACCGGCGCGTCGCCGTGCTGCACGTGGAGTGCGGCTGGGTGCCGGCCACGACGCGCGTCGACGAACTCGAGAGCGCCGTGCGCACGGTCTGCGAACCGATCTTCAACAGGCCGCTCAAGGAAATCTCCTTCGGCCAGGTGCTGCTCCGACTGTTCGAGACCGCGCGCCGCTTCGACATGAAGGTCCAGCCGCAGCTGATCCTGCTGCAGAAGACGCTGCTCAACATCGAAGGTCTCGGACGGCAGCTCTACCCCGACCTCGACCTCTGGAAGACCGCGAAGCCCATTCTGAGTGTCTGGATGCGGGAGCGCGTCGGTCCGAAATCGCTGTTCAGGAGCTTCCGCCAGCACTGGCCCGATCTCGCCGAGGCGCTCAAGGTGGCGCCCGTCGTTCTGCAGCGCACGATCCTGCAGGCCTATGAGCACGATCTGCGGATGCCCACCGAGTCGCGGTCCGTGGAGGCACTGCGCCAGGAACTGCGTGCGGACCAGTCGCGGCTGCGCGGCCTCATCGCCGCGGCCGCTGCGCTGATCGCCGGCGTGCTGTGGCTCGGTCTCGCGATCGAGCCCGGCCTGCCGGGCGGCCTGCTGGCCCTCGGCGGCGGCGCCGGCCTCGTGGCTGCACTGCGCCGCGGCGGTTGAATGCCGCGCAGCACGGCCGCAGGAAGTCGCTACCGCTGGTACGTGCTGGCGCTGCTGGTCCTCGTCTATACGATCAACTTCGTCGACCGCATCATGCTCGGCATCCTGGTGCCGCCCATCAAGGCCGAGCTCGGGCTCACGGACACCCAGCTCGGGCTGCTGGGCGGCACGGCGTTCGCGCTGTTCTACACCGCGCTCGGCATTCCGATCGGCTGGCTCGCCGATCGCGTGAATCGCGTCTGGATCATGACGGCGGCGCTCGCCCTGTGGAGCGCGTTCACCGCGGCCTGCGGGCTGGCCCAGAACTTCCTGCACCTGTTCCTCGCGCGTATCGGCGTGGGCATCGGTGAAGCCGGCGGCACCGCGCCTTCGTACTCGCTGCTGAGCGACTACTTCGGACCCGCCGAGCGCGCGCGGGCCCTCGGCATCTTCTCGTTCGGCATCCCGATCGGCAGCGCACTCGGCCTCGTGCTGGGCGGCGCGCTCGCAAGCGCCATCGACTGGCGCGCGGCATTCATGGTCGTCGGTGTCGCGGGACTGCTGCTGGCGCCGTTCCTTCGGCTCGCCGTGCGCGAGGCGCCGCGCGGCGGCCTCGACACACCCGGTGCCGCCCGCACCGCTGCGCCGGCGCTGGGTGCCGTGGTCCGCCTGCTGTTCGCCAAGCGGTCGTTCTGGGGCCTCGCGCTCGCGGGCGGTTCGAGCGCGATGATGGGTTACGGGCTGCTGTTCTGGCTGCCGTCGTTCTTCATGCGCGGCTACGGACTGACGCTCGTCGAGACCAGCCTGTACTACGGCGCGATCACGCTGGTGGGCGGCATCGCCGGCATGTGGCTGGGCGGCTGGCTCGCGGACCGCTACGGCCCGCGCAACCGCGCGGCCTATGCGATGGTGCCCGCCGGCGCGCTGCTGCTCTCCGCTCCCTTCCACGTGCTGGGCGTGGTGTCGCCGGCGGATTCCGCGGGATACCTGCTGTTCGTGATCCCGGCCGCGCTCGGCTCGGCCTGGGTCGGCCCGACGCTCTGCGCCGTGCAGCATCTCGTGCCCCCCGGCATGCGGACGCTCGGCAGCGCGCTGTTCCTGTTCGTGAACAACCTGATCGGGCTGGGCCTCGGCGCACTGGTGATCGGCGCGATGTCGGATGCGTTCGCGGTCCGCCACGGCGCCGACTCGCTGCGCCAGGCGATCCTCGCGGGCACCGTGTTCTACCTGCTGGGCGCCGCGCTGTTTGCGGCCACCTCGCGGCGGCTCGCGCGCGACTGGGTCTGAGGCCGCCGGGCCGGCAGACCGGCGCCGCGGCAGCCGCAGGCGTGCACGCGCCGAGCGCGACGGCGCGCACAGGATTCAGCCCGCCGGCTCGCGTGGCAGGATCCAGATGCCCTCGGCACGGCCGCACAGATCGCCGTCCTCGTCGAAGATCGCGGTGCCGACGCGGCACTTGCGCCCCTCGCGCCCGATGCGCCAGCCGATCACGACATGCGGCTTGCCGGCGCGTGCGCGGCGGTCGATGTGCGCCGCGAGCGTGCCGAGCACGATGCCCGGCACCAGCTGGCCCAGGGCGAACGCACCGGGACAGTCGAGCGCCGCGAACATGTGCTCAGGCAGCACCTTGCCGTCGATGGCGACCGAGTCATCGGGGGTCCAGGGCGCGGCGACGAGCGCGCGCCCCGTCATCGGGCCCGCGAACAGGCGCAGCCCGTCGCCGCGCGCGCGGGCCGGCCCGCAGACGAAGCAGCCCGGATACGGGTGATAGCGCAGCCCGGAGTACGACAGCGAAGCCTCCATGGCCTGCAGATAGTCCGGCGGCCGCGGCACTTCGAGCTGCAGCTCGAACGGGCGCGCCTCGGCGATGACGACTTCGCCCTGGCACAGGACCAGCGTGTCGTCCGGCAGGCGCGCGACGTCGAGGGCAACCTCGAGCGGCGGCGGCCGCAGCAGGCGCACGCGCACGTTGGCCGCGGCGAAGCTGGCGAGCCGGCCCACGACATAGCCGCCGTTGCCCGAATCCGCCGGGCCGCGGAAGCGGCGCGGTATGACCAGTCCGCCCACGATTTCCATGCGAATGCCGCCCCTGCCCGTTGCCTGCCACCCACACTCCACGACGGCCGACTACTGATGCGGGCTGCGCCAGAATCGCTCCATCTCGAGGTAGGTGAAGGCCGCCGACCATGAGATCAGCACGAACCCGACCAGTGACTCGGTGCCGACCATGAAGCGGATCGTACCCGACGGCACGAGATCGCCAAGACCCAGGGTCGAGAAGGTCACCGCCGCAAAGTACACGCAGGCGACCACGCACAGCGTCGTGACGAACACCGTCACGAACGAGACCCACGACAGCAGCGGTGCGGTTGGAACGGGCTCGACACCCACGACGCAGGATCCCCGGGCTTCAGCGCAATCCGCGCAGGTAGGCGGCCGGATCCTCGTCGCGCTCCAGTACCTCGACCAGCGCCGAGCCGACGATCACGCCGTCGACGTGATCGCGCAGGGCCTGTACCTGTTCACGGCTGCGGATGCCGAAGCCCGCGCACACCGGCAGGGGCGAAGCCTGCCGCACACGGTCCATGTACCCGAGTGCTTCGCCCGCGAGTGCGACGCTGCTCCCCGTCGTGCCCAGCATGGTCACGGCATAGACGAACCCGCGGCTCACCTCGCAGAGCATGCGCAGGCGCTCCGGCGGCGTCACCGGCGTCACGAGCTGCACGAGTCCGAGGCCTTCGGCTTCGAGCGCGGCACGCAGCTCGGCCGACTCCTCGAACGGCAGGTCCGGCACGATGAATCCCGACACGCCCGCCGCACGCGCTGCGGCCGGCAGGTGATCGAAGCCATAGGCCATGAGCGGATTCAGGTAGCTCATGAGCAGCAGCGGCGCCCGCGGCTTCGGCTGCATACGCGTGAGCTCGGCCAGGATCCAGCGCAGGGAGACGCCCTGCGCGAGCGCAACATGGCTCGACCGCTGGATGGTCAGCCCGTCGGCCATGGGATCCGAGAACGGCACGCCGATCTCGACGACGTCGGCCTCACTGCCGATCGCCGCGAGATGCTCGATGAAGCGCTCACTCTCGGGGAAACCCGCGGTGATGAACGCCACGAGCGCGGGCCGGCCGGCGGCGACCGAATCGCGGATCGCGCCGGTGATGGTCTCGTGCGGCGCCATCACGCTTCCTCCTTCAGAAACGCCTTCTGCAGTGTCGGCATATCCTTGTCGCCGCGGCCCGAGAGGCCGATCAGGATGCGCCGGCCCGGATTCGCGCGCGCCCAGGCGCGCGCACCCGCGAGCGCGTGCGCCGACTCGAGCGCCGGCAGGATGCCCTCGGCGCGACAGCACTCGATGACCGCGTCCAGCGCCTCGGCATCGGTCGCGGCCGTGTACTCGACCCGGCCGGTGACGCCGAGCAGCGCGTGCTCGGGCCCCACACTCGAGTAATCGAGCCCCGCCGAGATCGAATGCGTCTCCTGCACCTGGCCGTCCACGTCCTGCAGCATCAGCGAGCAGCAGCCGTGCAGCACGCCCGGTGTCCCGTGGAGCATCGAGGCCGCGTTCTGACCAAGGCCGCTGCCCTGGCCGCCGGCCTCGACACCGAGCAGCGCCACCTCACGATCGCCCAGGAACGGATGGAACAGGCCGATCGCGTTCGAGCCGCCGCCCACACAGGCCACGACCACATCCGGCGCTGCGCCTGCCTGCTCGGCGATCTGCCGGCGCGCCTCGCGCCCGATCACGCACTGAAACTCGCGCACCAGGTACGGATACGGATGCGGTCCGACGGCGGAACCCAGCAGATAGTAAGTACCGACCGGATCCGCGGCCCAGTTGCGCAGCGCCTCATCGATGGCCGAGCGCAGCGTGGCATCACCGCTGCGGACGGGAACGACCTCGGCACCGAGCATGCGCATGCGCAGCACGTTCGGCGCCTGGCGCTCCATGTCGACCGCGCCCATGTAGACGACGCAGGGCATGCCGAGCCGCGCGCAGGCCGCGGCGGTCGCCACACCGTGCTGGCCCGCGCCGGTTTCCGCAACCACGCGCGCGGCCCCGAGCCGCTTCGCCAGCAGCGCCTGCCCCAGCGCGTTGTTGATCTTGTGCGCACCCGTGTGTGCGAGATCCTCGCGCTTGAGCCAGACCTCGGCGTTCCAGAGCTTCGACAGGCCGCGGGCATGCGAGAGCGCCGTGGGCCGGCCGGCCCAGGTCTGCAGTTCCAGCCGGTACTCGCGCTGGAACTCCGCATCGTTCAGATAGCGGCGCAGTCCCTCTTCGAGTCGCAGGACGGCGGGCAGCAGCGCTTCCGGTACGAAGCGCCCGCCGAAGGGCCCGAAGCGTCCCCGCGCGTCGGGAAATTCACCGGCCAGTTCGCGCGCGAGCAGCGCCCGCGCCTCGTCGGCCTGCAGGTGGTATCTCATCTTCACTTCACAGTTCCTGTGCCGCGGCTCGCGCGGCTCTGACGAAAGCCTCGATCCGGTGCGGATCCTTGACACCTGGCGCCGACTCCACGCCGCTCGACACATCAACACCCCAGGGGCGAACGGCGGCGATCGCCGCGGCGACGTTGCCGGGATCCAGTCCGCCGCCCAGCACCAGCTCGCCCTGCCTCGCGAGCTGTGCCGCGAGCGACCAGTCCGTCAACTCACCGGCGCCGCTGCGCGCACCTTCGAACAGGAACCGTGCCGGAATTACCGCAGGCAGCGCGCTGCCTGCGCGCAGCACCGGCCAGCGCTCGATGCCCGCCGGCAGATCGAGCGCCGCGAAATCCGCCGCGTCCGTCTGCCAGATGTCCGGCGTGAAAACCGCCAGCACGCACTCCACGAGTGCCTGCGAAGGGTGCAGCGTGACGGCCACGGTACGCACGCGCTTCGGCACGCGCGAAGCGAGCACCGCCGCACGCTGCGGCGCGAGATTGCGCGGCGAGCTGCCATGGAACACGAATCCCACGGCGTCGGCGCCGGCCGCGAGCGCCACGTCGACCGCCTGCGGCGTCGTCAGGCCGCAGATCTTCACCTGCAGGCTCATGCGCCGGCCGCGCGCCGACCGGACTCGAGCATGGCCCGCACCAGCGCGCCCGGATCGCCGGCGCTCATCAGTGCACCGCCCACGAGCGCCATGTCATAGCCCGCGCGCACCATGCGCGCCGCATCCTCCGGCGTCGTGAGGCCGCTCTCGGCGACCCGCGGGAAATTGCGCGGCAGTTCGGGCGCGAGCTCGACGAGCCGCTGCGGCACGACCTGGAGCGTCTGCAGGTCGCGGCTGTTGACGCCGACCAGCACCGGCGCCATGCCGGGTTGCCAGCCGGTCAGCACGCGCCGCGCGATGCGGATGTCGTCGAGGTCGAAGGCCTCGAGCAGTACGAACAGGCCGAGGCGCGCTGCGCAGTCGAGCATGCCGGCCAGCAGCGACTCCTCGAGCATGCGCACGATCAGCAGCGCGCCGCCCGCGCCGGCCGCACGCGCCTCGTGCAGCTGGTAGGGATCCACGAGGAAATCCTTGCGCATGGCCGGCACACCGAGCGGCGCGAGCACCGCCGCGGCGCGACGCAGGTGTTCCAGATCACCGTCGAAGCGCGACGGCTCGGTCAGCACCGACACGGCCGCGGCACCGGCACCGGCGTAGCCGGTCACACGTGCGGCGAGATCGTCCTGCTGGTTTCCCAGTGTGCCCAGCGCGGGCGAACGCAGCTTCATCTCGGCGATCAGGTCGAAGCGACCCGTGAGCCTGAGTGGCGGCGGTGGCGGCATGGCGCGCGCGCGGGCCTCGATCGAGGCATCCGGCTCGTGCAGGCGTGCCGCCGCCACACGTTCGCGGCTGGAGGCTGCCATCTGGTCCAGGAACCCCGGGCTCGGAATGGTGTTCACGGAATCTCCATCAGGCCCGCCGAGAAGTGCACGAGCCCCTCGAGCAGACGCGCGCCCTGCCCGTCGTCGATGGCGCGCGCGGCGATACGCACGCCCGCGGCCGGGTCGGGCGCGCGACCGGTGACTTCGAGCGCCAGCGAGGCACTGAGCAGCAGCGCATCGCGGTGCGCCCCGCGGTCCTCGCCGCGCAGCACGCAGGCCAGCGCCGCGGCGTTGTACGCCGCTTCTCCGCCGGCCAGCTCAGCGGCCGCGCAGCGCGCGAGTCCGTAGTCGTTCACATCGCGGCGCGTGCGGTGCACGCGGCCCGGGCGCACGTCGAACAACACGAAGGGTGCGGCGGGCGAAGGCTCATCCCAGCCGTTCTCACCGTGCACGACGAAGGCGCGTTCGACGCCGAGGCCGGCGAGGGTGTCGGCCATCAGTTCCGCGATGTCCTCGCTCCAGGCGCCGATCACGGCGAACGGCGTCCCGGCCGGGTTCGCGAGCGGGCCCAGCAGATTGAACACCGTGCGCACGCCGAGCGCGGCACGTACCGGTGCGATCATCTTCATGGCCGGGTGATAGTAAGGCGCGAACAGGAACGTGAACGAGGTCGCCGCCAGGCAGCGTGCCGCGGCCGTCTCGTCGAGAGGCAGCTTCAAACCCAGCGCTTCGAGCACGTCCGCGCTGCCCGAGCGGCTCGACACCGAGCGGTTGCCGTGCTTGACGACCGGCACGCCGCAGGCGGCCGTCAGCAGGGCCGCGCCCGTCGAGAGATTGTAGGAATGCGAGGCATCGCCACCCGTTCCCACGATGTCGACCGCGCGCACATCGGGAGGAATGTCGGGGCGACGCGCCAGCGTGCGCATGGCACGCGCGAAGCCCCGCACCTCCGCGGCGGTCACACCCTTGGCGCGCAGCGCCACGAGCAGCGCACCGGCCATGGCCGGCGCGAGATCGGGCGCCGTCAGCGCCTCGAGCAGCCCGAAAGCCTCGCGTTCGCTGAGGTCGCTGCGCTCGAGCAGCCGGTCCAGAGTGTCACGCAGCGGCCGGGTCACGGCGATGCTCCGTTCGTTGAGTCAGGAAATTCCCCATCAGGCGCTGACCTTCCGGAGTCAGCACACTCTCGGGATGGAACTGCACGCCCTCGAGCGGCAGCAGGCGGTGGCGCACGCCCATGATCTCGCCCTCCTCGGTCCAGGCGGTAACCTCGAGCTCGGCCGGCAGGCTCACGCGCTCGGCGACCAGCGAATGGTAGCGTCCGACCTCGAGTGGATTCGGCAGGCCTGCGAACAGCCCGCGGCCGTCGTGCGTGACCCGCGACGTCTTGCCGTGCATGAGCCGGTAGTTGCGCACCACCCGGCCACCGAAGGCCTCCACCAGCGACTGGTGGCCGAGGCAGACCCCGAACACCGGCACGCGGCCCGCGAAGGCCTCGATCATGGGTATGGAGACACCGGCCGCGCGCGGCGTGCCGGGCCCCGGCGAAATGCACAGATGAGAAGGCTCGAGCGCCAGCGCCTCGTCCACCGTGATGCAGTCGTTTCGATACACCAGCACGTCGGCATCCAGCAACAGGAAAGCCTGCACGAGGTTGTAGGTGAAGGAATCGTAATTGTCGATCAGCAGCAGCCGCGGCTTCACAGCCCTTCTCCCACCAGTTCCAGCGCCCGGCGCATGGCCCCGCTCTTGGCCAGGATCTCCTCGTACTCGCGCTCGGGTACGCTGTCCGCAACGATCCCGGCACCGGCCTGAAAGGTGTAGTGCCCCGGCGTGAACACCAGCGTACGGATGGTAATGGCCTGATCCATGTCGCCGCCATGGCCGAAGTAGCCCACGGTGCCGCCATAGAGGCCGCGCCGCACCGGTTCCATCTCGTCGATGATCTGCATGGCGCGCACCTTGGGCGCACCGACCAGCGTGCCGGCGGGGAACGCCGCCGCGAACAGGTCGAAGGCGTCCCGGTCGGGGCGCAGCCGACCCTTGACGCCGCTCACGATGTGCATGACGTGGCTGTAACGCTCGATGCTGCGCCAGGGGTCGACGTGCACGGACCCGGCCTGCGCGACTCGACCCAGGTCATTGCGCGCCAGATCCACGAGCATCACGTGCTCGGCGTTCTCCTTCGGATCGCCGAGCAACCGCCGTTCGTTGGCGAGATCGTCCTCGGGTGTCGCACCGCGCGGCAGGGTGCCGGCGATGGGGCGCAGTTCCGCCTGGCCCGAGTTCAGCTTGACCAGCGCCTCGGGCGAGGAGCCGCAGACCGTCAGGCCGCCGAACTCGCAGTAATACATGTACGGCGAGGGATTCAGCAGCCGCAGCGCACGGTAGGCCTGGAACGGCTCGAGTTCACACTCGCCCGCGAAGCGCACCGCGAGCACCAGCTGATAGACGTCGCCCGCGGCGATGTATTCCTTGATGCGTTCGACGCGGCCGATGAACTCGTCGCGGCTCAGACTGCCCTGCGGCGCCGCGGAGCGCACCCGTGCCGTCACCTCGGGCAGCGCCCCGCGCAGCGCATGCACGATCTCGCGTTTCAGCGCTTCACGCTCGGTGTCGGGACCGTCGTGCAGCAGGCTCACGCCGCGCGTCAGGTGGTCGAACACCAGCAGCGACTTCGGCGCGACGTAGCAGGCCTCCGGCGTCGGAATGTCCGCGGCCACGCGTGCCGGCAGGTGCTCGAAGAAGCGCACCAGATCGTAGCCCGCGAAGCCGACGAGCCCGCCGGCGAGCGGTGCGGTCGCGCCACCCGTGGCGCGGGGTCGCGGAGCCCGGGCCAGCGCGGAGCGCAGGGCGTCCAGCAGTTCCACCTGGTTGCGCGGCACCGGGCGGTGCTCACCGCCGATCGCGAGCCCGGTGGCATCGAGGCGGATCTCGAGGCCGTCGCCGAAGCCGAGGAAGGAGTAACGGCCGAGACGCTCGCCACCCTCGACGCTCTCCAGCAGGAAGCGCGGCCGGAAGGGGCGCAGTTTCAGGTAGGCGGATACCGGGGTATCCAGGTCGGCGGCGATGTCGAAGGCGGGCTTCATGGGCTCCTCGGATTGGCCATGCCGCGGCCGGGGAGCGTCAGCAAAAAGACCCATCCCCGGCCGGTGGCGGAGATGGGTCCTGTGCGTGCGGTCGAATGACGGTTACGCGCCGGGCGCCCACTCCGCGGAGTGGCGCCACCACCAGCACCCGCGCAGCGCGGGCCCGGTCGAAGCAGGGTGTCGAGCGGCGGTACTCATGGGGCTGGAAGTATTGCCAAGGCGCGACACCACGGTCAAGCCGGCCGCCTCCTCGGCGAGCCACCGCTGCTGTCGGAGGGAACGTCGCCGATCCTCCGAATGACCTGCCAGGGGCGCTCTGCGGATGGACCAGGACTCCGACGACTGGACGGCCGGAGCCTTCAGAACACCCGCATGGCGGCAAAGACGACGCCGGCCGCGACGACGATGGCCGAGCCCAGCCAGATCACGATCGAGGATCGCATGGCTTCGATGTCCTTCGTCAGCAGCTTCCGGGTCGTATCGATTTCCTGCCGCAGCAGCGCGAAACGGGCATCGAGATCCTGGCGGAGCAGGCCGACCTCCTGCCTGACGAGCACGAACTCCTGTCTCGTTTCCTGCTTGAAGGCCGCAACGTCCTGCTTGACCGCCGCGACATCCTGCTTGAGGACGCTGACGTCCTGCTTGAGGACACTGACATCCTGTTTGAGAACGCTGACGTCCTGCTTGAGGACGCTGACATCCTGTTTGAGGACGCTGACATCCTGTTTGAGGACGCTGATGTCCTGCTTGAGGACGGCGACATCCTGCTTGAGGACGGCGACATCCTGCTTGACCGCCACAACGTCCTGTTGGACCGCTTCAAGGTCCTGCTTGACCCCGTGAAGTTCGCCGCGCACGCCGGTCATGTCCTCGCGCGTCGCAGAGTTCCGGAGATCGGCTTTGGTGGCCAGCGTCGTACCCATGTCCCGCTCCATCGCGTCGACCACGGCCCGGGCCTTGTCGTTCGGGACGTTGATCGAGACCAGGGCATCATACAGCGAGTACAGCAATTCCATGGGTACGACCCTGATCCAGCAACGATGCCGGGCCTGCCCAAGCTACGACAGTCACCCGAGGGCCGGTGCGCCGATTTGCGGTGCGTTCGTCAGCAAAGGCGATCGTCAACCTGAGACTGTCCGGCGATCGGCGGGTGCCCCGCACCGCCGCGGCCGGCGGGCTCCAGCAAGCGCAGGACGCGCAGGAGGCAGGCGTGGTCGCGCCGGGATGCCGGCGTTGGCGAGGGTCTGATCGACCCGGCAATGGCACTGACGGCCACCTCACCCCCGGACGTCATCCTGCAGCGGTCCACGGCCGGCCGGCTGTTAGAATCTCCCCCGAACGCGCGCGTGCAGGCCGATCGTCCGGACACCCGGCGCGCGCACCGCGGAGACGACGATGACCTCCGATGAGGACCGCGATCGGTACTTCGCCGGCGAGAAGAAGCCCTTCGACTTCAAGTTCACGGCCGAGGTCGCGGGCGTCTTCGACGACATGGTCAGCCGCTCCGTGCCGTTCTACGACGAGATGCAGCGCATGACGGCCGAACTCGCGGGCGACCTCATCGAGCCCGGCACGAATGTCTACGACCTCGGCTGCGCCACGGGCACGACGCTCGTGCTGCTCGACAAGGTGGCGCCGGCGGGCGTGAAGTTCTTCGGCGTCGACGATGCGCCCGACATGCTGGCGCGCTGCGAATCCAAGATGAAGCAGCACGGCTTCGCCCACGAATACGAACTGCGCACCGCCGACCTCAACGCCGGCGTCGACATGCGGAACGCGTCGCTGGCGGTCATGGCCTTCACGCTGCAGTTCATCCGGCCGCTGCACCGCGACCGGCTGGTCGCCGACATCTTCAAGGGACTCAACACCAACGGCGGGCTGATCCTGCTGGAGAAGGTGCTGGGCGAGGCCTCGCACTTCAACCGGCTGTTCATCAAGTATTACTACGATCTCAAGCGCCGCAACGGTTACTCGGAACTCGAGATCACGCAGAAGCGCGAGGCGCTCGAGAACGTGCTGATCCCCTACAAGCTGCTCGAGAACCGTGAGATGCTGATTCGCGCGGGCTTCCGCTACGTCGATGTGTTCTTCAAGTGGTACAACTTCTGCGGCGTCGTGGCCCTCAAATGACACGGAGCCGCGCATTCATCGCGGCGGGGAGCTTCCCGTTCCAGATCCGCAACGGGCTCTTCCCGCTGCTGGCGCCGTTCGCCCTGCCAGCGGGCCGGCCGCTCGCGAACTGACGCCCGGCAGAGCCCGCCACGCCGCGGCCCGCGTCGCTCCCCGTGCACACAACGGGATCCGTACCGGCCCGCGGGGCCATTCCCCTTCCGGGCACCGGGACCGCGGCTCGTCGTGTGGTCGGGTATATTGCGCCGGGGTGGACAACCACGGTACGGCACATGGCGACGCGCAGGGCCGGGATGGATGCAGGACGGGCGCTCCGGTTCGGAGCGGGACTCTGGCTCGACCAGGCGGGTGGAGCGCCGGTCAGTGCCAGGCGCATCGCGCTGCTCGAGGCCATCGGCACACACGGCTCGATCACCGCCGCGGCCAAGGCCGTCGGGCTCAGCTACAAGGCCGCCTGGGACGCCGTCGACGCCATGAACAACCTGGCGACCGCCCCGCTCGTGGTGCGCGCGACCGGTGGCCGGCACGGCGGCGGCACCCGGCTCACCGATCACGGCCGCCAGCTCGTCGAACTCTACCGCAAGCTCGAGGGCGGCCAGCGCCGCATGCTCGAGCGACTGCAGGCCGAAATGCACGATGCCACACGCCTCAACGAAGCACTCAGGTCCATCGCCTTGAAGACCAGCGCGAGAAACCAGCTGCGCGGCACGGTGACGAAGGTGAACCGCGGCGCCGTGAATGCCGACGTGGTGCTCGACATCGGTGATGGTCTCGAGATCTTTGCGAACATCACGCGCGAGGCCGTCGACGAACTGGGCCTGAAGCGCGGGCGCGAGGCCGTGGCGCTGATCAAATCGAGCTTCGTGCTGCTGTCACCGGATCCCGATATCCGCATCAGCGCGCGGAACCGGCTGCCCGGCACGGTGGCCTCGATCGCGCCCGGAACCGTCAACTGCGAAGTGAAGCTGCAGCTGGCCGGATCGCGCACGCTGATCGCGATCGTGACGCGCGAGGGGCTGAAGCAGCTCGGCCTGCGCAAGGGCTCACCGTGCGTGGCGCTCATCAAGGCCTCGCACGTTCTGATCGCGGTCAATGACTGAGGCCGGCCTGTTCGGCCCGGTGGAGCTGCAGGCGCTGCGTCTCAGCGTCATGGTGTCGCTGCAGAGCGTGCTGTTCGGCACGCCACTCGCCATCATCGTGGCGTGGCTGCTGACCCGGCGACGCTTCCCGGGCCGCATGCTGCTCGATGCGACGGTCCACCTGCCGCTGGTGCTGCCCCCGGTCATGGTCGGCTACCTGCTGCTGCTGCTGTTCGGGGCGCGGGGACCCCTGGGTGGCTGGCTCGCACGCCACTTCGACGTGCAACTCGTGTTCACGCAAAGCGGCGCGGCGCTCGCCACTGCCGTGATGTCGTTTCCGCTGGTCGTGCGCTCCATCCGCATCGCGCTGGAGGGCGTCGATCGCGGTCTCGAGGACGCCGCGCGGACGCTCGGCGCGGGGCCGTTCGACCGGTTCTTCTCGATCACGCTACCGCTCATGGCGCCCGGGGTGCTCGCGGGTGCGATCACGGCCTTCGCCGCAGGGCTCGGTGAATTCGGTGCCGTCATGACCTTCGTCGGCAACGTGCCCGGCGAGACGCAGACGCTGCCGCTCGCGCTGTACGCCGCACTGCAGACGCCGGATGGCGACGCCGTGGCGGCGCGCCTCGCGCTGATCTCCTTCACGCTCGGTCTGGCCGCGCTGCTGCTCTCCGAAGCACTGGCGCGGACCGTGCGTCGCAGGCTGGGCCGCTGAGCATGCTGTCGGCCCGGTTCCGCAAGCGGCGCGGTGACTTCGACTTCGATGTGGCGTTCGAGCTGCCTTCAGCGGGCGTCGCGGCGCTGTTCGGACCCTCGGGCTGCGGCAAGACGACCGCTGTCAACCTGATCGCAGGTCTGCTGCGTCCCGACGACGGCCGTCTCGCCATCGGCGACGAGGTGCTGTTTGACGCCGCGCGCGGCATCGACGTGCCGGCCGAGCGGCGGGGACTCGGCTACGTTTTCCAGGATGCGCGACTGTTTCCGCACCTGAGCGTGGATGCGAATCTCCGCTACGGCCAGCGGCGCGCCCGCGACCGAAGACCGGGGCTCGCCTTCGACGACGTCGTCGCACTGCTCGGCGTCGGTCCGCTGCTCGCACGGCGGCCGCACCAGCTCTCCGGCGGCGAGAAGCAGCGCGTCGCACTCGGCCGTGCGCTGCTGTCGCAGCCACGCCTGCTCCTGCTCGACGAGCCGCTCGCCTCGCTCGACCGGCCGCGGCGCGACGAAGTCCTTCCGTATCTGGAGCGTGCAAGGGATGCCCTGCGCATCCCGATGGTCTACATCAGCCATCAGTTCGAGGAAGTCGTGCGGCTGGCGACTCACGTCGTGCTGCTGGAGCACGGTCGCGTGTCGGCGTCGGGGGACCTCGGGGCACTCAGCCTCGTTCCTGCAATGCGCCGTGCGATCGGGCCCGATGCCGTCGGTGCGGTCATCGATGGCGAGGTCCACGCAGTCGATGCGGCCACCGGGCTCGCGGAGGTCGGCATCGGTGCGGGCCGCATCCGTGTGGAGCGCGCGGCACTGCACGCGGGCCAGCGCGTGCGCGTGCAGCTGCTGGCCCGGGATCTCATCGTGGCCATCGAGCGCCCGCGGGGACTGTCGGTGCGCAACGAGCTGCAAGGGACGGTCACCGCGGTGGAGACCGAGGACCCCGGCAGCGTGCTCGTCACCGTCGACGTCGGTGGCGCGCGGCTCTTGGCGCGCGTGACCACGGCCGCCACGCGCGAGCTCGGTCTCGCTGCGGGTCAGCCACTCTGGGTGCTCGTCAAGGCAGTGACTCTGCGCGGCCACCTGTTCGCGGAGACCGCCGGCCCGGTGGGGGGCTGATCCCTGCGGGTCCGGGCCCCCGGGTGCGCCGCCGCCGGCGGCACCCGCGGCAATGACTCGGCCTCGAGAGCCCCGGTACCGGGCCGGGGGCTGGGTCGGGGTCTGGCACGTCGTTATATAGTCATCTATATTTCGCTGGAACGCGCACCGGAGACCGCCATGAAGACCGCCCGTCGCCTCATCGCCCTGCTCTTCGCCGCACTGCCCCTGGTCGGCGTCGCGGCCGGACCCGTGCCGCCGAAGCCCCTGCTGGTTTTCGCGGCCGCGTCGCTGACCGACGCCCTCGGCGAGGCGGGTCGCCGCTTCGAGGCGGCAGGCGGACCGCGCGTGAAGTTCTCGTTCGCCGCGAGCTCGACGCTCGCGCGCCAGATCGAGGCCGGCGCGGACGCCGGGTTGTTCGCCTCAGCGGACGGTGAGTGGATGGACTACCTGCAGTCCCGGCAGCTCATCCGGCCCGACACGAGGCATGACCTCCTCGGCAACCGCCTCGTACTGGTCGCGCCTGCGGACAGCAAGCTCACGCTGGCGATCGCGCCCCGCTTCGGGATCGCTGCGGCACTCGGCAGCGGGCGGCTCGCCACCGGCGATCCGGACTCCGTGCCCGTGGGCCGCTATGCGCGCGCAGCGCTGACGTCCCTCGGCGTCTGGAGCGACGTCGCCGATCGTCTGGTGCGCGCGGATTCGGTCCGCACCGCCCTCGCCTTCGTGGCACGCGGCGACGCGCCGCTCGGCATCGTCTACGCGACCGATGCGGCCATCGACCCCCGCGTGCGCGTCGTGGACCGCTTTCCGGCCGAGTCCCACCCGAGGATCGTCTACCCGTTCGCAGTGACCGCCCGTGGCGGGGCCGATGCAGCGAAGTTCCTCGAATTCCTGCGGGGAGCGGACGCGGCCGCGATCTTCCGACGCTACGGCTTCATCGCGCTCGACTGAGCGGATCTGCCATGCAGGTGACACATCCCGCCTCTGTCGCTGCGCGATCCGTCGTTCTCCGGGTGGTACGCCGAGGGCAGCTGGATCCTCACGGGTGAGAGGCGTCGCTACAACCCGGCCGCCGGCGCGTTCCAGAACCCGCGGCCCTTCGTGCCGGTATCGCCTGGCGGCGGCTTCGGTGCCTGGGAGCTGGCGCTGCGCTACAGCGAGACGGACCTCGACTTCCTCGCGGGATCCGAAGGCCTCGCGACGCCGGCTGGCGGCGTGCGCGGCGGCCAGCAGCGCATCTGGACGGTCGGCGTGAACTGGTACCTGAACCCGAACGTACGCCTCACCTTCAACTACCTGAACATCGACGTCGACCGGCTGAACCCCTCGCTGACCGCCTTCGGCGCGACGCCTACGCGCTTCGCATGCAGTACGCCTTCTGATCGACTGCTCGCCGCGGCTCAGGGCACCCTTGCGGGCACATGCCCCGATGCCAAGGCTGCCGCGCGTCCCTATAATCGCTGGTTATGAAGCTCCACCAGCTCAAGTACCTGGCCGCAGTCGTGCAGAACGGCATCAACATCACGGCCGCGGCGCGCGCGCTGCACACCTCGCAGCCCGGCGTCAGCAAGCAGATCAAGCTGCTCGAGGACGAGCTCGGCTTCCAGGTTTTCGAACGCGAGGGCCGCACGCTGACGCGCGTGACGCCGGCCGGAGAGCTCGTGATCGACAAGGCGCTGCGCATCCTCGAGGAGGTGCAGAACATCCGGCGCCTGTCGGAGGAGCTGCGCGACGAGAAGCGTGGCTCGCTCTCGATCGCGACGACGCACACGCAGGCGCGCTACGTGCTGCCGCCGATCGTGCAGCAGTTCCGTCGCCTGTATCCGGACGTCGACCTGAACCTGCACCAGGGCACCTCCGAGCAGATCGCGGCACTGGCCGCCGAGGACCGCTTCAACTTCGCCATCAACACGGGCTCCAGCGGGATGTTTCCGAGCCTGATCATGCTGCCCTGCTATCGCTGGCACCGTGACATTGTCGTGCCGGCCGGCCATCCGCTCGCGAAGATCGAGAAGCCGAGCCTGAAGGACCTCTCCAGGTACCCGATCGTGACCTATGTGTTCGGGTTCTCCGGGAAGTCGTCGCTGCCCGGCATCTTCGAGCGCGCCGGCCTGCCGCTGCGCGTGGCGCTGTCGGCGAGGGATGCGGACGTCATCAAGACCTACGTGCGCCTCGGGCTCGGTGTCGGCATCGTCGCCAGCATGGCCATCGACGAGCGCGAAGACAGCGACCTCGTCGCGATCGATGGTGCGCACCTGTTCCCCGAGCACGTCACCTGGATCGGCTTCCGGCGTGGCCGCCTGCTGCGGGGCTACATGTTCGAGTTCATGCGCCTGTTCGCGCCGCACCTGACGCGGCGCACGGTCGAGCAGGCGATGCGCGCGAGCACGCCCGATGCCGTCGAGGCGCTGTTCGCGGGGACGCGGCTGCCGAAGTATTGACGCACGCCGGGCCGCGCCGGGCGTCGAGGGCCCCGCGCGGGTATCGCAGCCGGCGGCGTGGCCGCGCGGACACCGGGGGCCGTTCGCACATCGGACCCGGTCGCGGCATCCGCATCGGCAACCGGCGCATCGGTGCTGGTCCCCGTGCAGCATGCGGTTCAGGAGGGAAACCCGATGACGGACTTCGAGAAGCTCGGCGTGTTCTATCTCGGCCGCGAATACGACGCGGCGCCGGATGCGCCCGCCGGCGGCCCCGTGCTGTACGACTCCCGCGACCTGACCACGCACGCGGTCTGCGTCGGCATGACCGGCAGCGGCAAGACCGGCCTGTGCGTGTCGCTGCTCGAAGAGGCCGCGATCGACGGCATTCCTGCGCTGGTCATCGATCCGAAGGGCGACATCGCCAATCTCGCACTGACCTTTCCCGCCCTGGCGCCCGCGGATTTCCTGCCCTGGGTCGACCCGGCCGAAGCCGCGCGCAAGGGGCTCACGCTCGAGGCCCTCGCAGCCGCCACCGCGAAGACCTGGCGCGACGGGCTCGCGGAGTGGGGGCAGGACCCCGCACGCATCGCGCGCCTCAAAGCCAGCGCCGAGGTCGGCATCTACACGCCCGGCAGCACGGCCGGGCGGCCACTGTCGATCCTGCGCTCGTTCGCTCCGCCCGCGGCCGGCCCTGCGGGCGATGCCGCCGCGAACCGTGATCGCATCAGCGCCGTGGTCTCGAGCCTGCTCGGCCTCGTCGGAATCGCGGCCGACCCGCTCAAGAGCCGCGAGCACATCCTGCTCGCGAATCTCATCGCCGACGCCTGGAACCGGGGCGAGGTCCTCGACCTCGCGGGACTCATCGCCCTGGTGCAGAAGCCGCCGTTCGAGAAGGTCGGCGTGTTCGATGTCGAGACCTTCTATCCCGCGAAGGACCGGCTCGAGCTCGCCATGGCGCTGAACGGGCTGCTGGCCTCGCCGGGCTTCGCGACCTGGCTCGAGGGCGAGCCGCTCGACATCCAGCGGCTGCTTTACACGGCGGAGGGCCGGCCGCGCATCGCGATCATCTCGATTGCGCACCTGTCCGATGCCGAGCGCATGTTCGTCGTCACGCTGGTGCTGAACGAGCTGGTCGCCTGGATGCGCGCGCAGTCGGGCACCTCCAGCCTGCGCGCGCTGTTCTACATGGACGAGATCTTCGGCTATTTCCCGCCCTCCGCCATGCCGCCGTCGAAGCTGCCGATGCTGACGCTGCTCAAGCAGGCGCGCGCCTTCGGCCTCGGGCTCGTGCTCTCGACGCAGAATCCCGTCGATCTCGACTACAAGGGGCTCGGCAATGCCGGCACCTGGTTCATCGGCCGGCTGCAGACCGAACGCGACAAGGCACGCGTCATCGAAGGCCTGGAGAGTGCGCTGTCGGGCCCCGGTGTACCGGACCGCGCCACGCTCGAGAAACTGATGTCGAGCCTCGCCAGCCGCGTGTTCCTGATGCGCAACGTGCACGACGACGCGCCGATGCTGATGAAGACTCGCTGGGCCCTCAGCTATCTGCGCGGACCGCTGACGCTCGCCGAGATCCAGAAGCTGGAAGCGGCGCGTGGCAGCAGCACCGCCGGTGCGGTGCCAGCGGCTCCC
>CAYWMY010000011.1:0-20656 GCA_964459405.1 uncultured Steroidobacteraceae bacterium
GCGGCTCGAACCGCGGGATCTGCCGCTGCAGTTCCTGGCACCGGCCGCCTCCGGGCGGCTCCCTGACGGCTGCGCCGGGTGAGCCAGTCGTCGCCTGCGCCGGCGAAGCCGTTCGCCAACAGCTACTGGGTCGAGCCCGGCCGGCTGCTGGCGGGTGAGTATCCCGGCGCGCGCGATGAGGAGACGACCCGCCGCCGCGTGCGGGCGCTGGTCGAGGCCGGCTTCGACTGCTTCGTCGATCTGACCGCCGCGGGTGAAGTCGAGCCCTACGACATCTGGCTGCCGCGCGCGCAGGGCCGCGCGGTCGTGCGCCACCTGCGTCGGCCGATCACCGATCACGGCATTCCCCGGGATGCGGCCGTGATGACGGCGATCCTGGATGAGATCGACCACGCCCTGGGTGCAGGTGCGCGCGTGTACCTGCATTGCCGCGCCGGCATCGGTCGAACGGGCACCGTGGTCGGCTGCTGGCTCGTGCGTCGCGGCCTGGGCGGCCGCGAGGCGCTGGAGCGACTCAATCAGCTCTGGCTCGACTGCGGCCGTGCGCTGACGTGGCCGACCATCCCCGAGACCGATGCACAGGTCGATTTCGTGCTGCGCTGGCACGAGCTGCGTCGTACCGCTGCGGCGCCCACCGGCGACACGGCGATCGTGAACACGCTGGCGGATCGGTTTCGTGGCCTGCTGCTCGGGCTCGCGGTCGGTGATGCGCTGGGGCAGGCGACGCATCAGCGCCGCGCGGGAAGGCTGACTCCGGTGGGGGACATGCTGGGCGGCGGCCCGTTCCAGCTGCCGGCCGGCGCCTGGACCGACGAGACGGCGATGGCACTGTGCCTCGCCGACAGCCTGGTCGAGACGGGCCGGTTTGATGCCGCCGATCAGGTGCAACGCTATCTGCGCTGGCAGCGCGAGGGGTACCGTTCCAGCACTGGCCAGTGTCTCGGCATCAGCGCCTCCACCGCCAAGGCGATTGCGGCGGCGAACTGGACGCACAATCCGTACGCCGGATCGCACGATCCGACCCGTGCCGAAAAGGAACCACTCGGCCGCGTTGGTCCGGCGGTGGCCTTCTTCGTGTCCGATCCGGAGGTGGCCATCGAGGCGGCCGTGGACGCGACGCGTGTGACTCATCAGGCACCTGTCACGCTGGACGCCGTCCGCTATTTCGCGGCACTGCTCGTGGGCGCCCTGCAGGGAGTCGGCCTGGCGGAACTCACCCGGCCGCTCTACAGCCCCGTCGAAGGGCTGTGGCGGCGCCATCGGCTGAAGCCGGAGATCGAAGCCGTTGCGCGCGGGTCATGGGTCGATCGTGCGCCACCGCGCATCTCCGGTGCCGGCCAGGCGCCGCACGCACTGGAGGCTGTGATGTGGGCGCTCGGTCACGCACACGCTTTTCGCGATGGCGCGCTCGCCATCGTCAATCTCGGTGGCGACTCGGATACGCAGGGTGCCGCCTACGGGCAGATCGCGGGCGCGCTGTTCGGTGCCAACGGAATTCCGGCATCCTGGCGCGGCCTGCTGGCGGGTCAGCACGACATCCGCGAGGTCGCGGACCGGCTGCTGGCGGGTGCGTTCGCGCAGACCGGCGTACCGGCGCCCCCGGCCCGGGGCTGACCGGGCCGGGCGGGGCCGCTAAGCTAGCCATTGTCACGGATACGGAATGCCGTGACGCGCCGGGTGTCAGCGCAGGCTCGCGCCCGGGGGACGGTTCCAACGAACTCCTGGAGAAAGCTGCCGCGGACCGCTTCGAGGCGGGCCCCTGGACGATGCCATGCCGAAGACCACCGCCATGAACCGCAGCAGGCCCCGGTCGCGGGCGCGCCCCTGGTGGGCCGGCCTCACCGACGAGGAACTGCTCGATGTGCGCTTCTGCGATCTCGGGCTCGGCATCGCGGGCTCACGCGTCGAGCGCTACGTGGATCGCCTGTACCGGGAACTCGACGCCAGAGGCCTGCGCTGCCGTCCACACTGCTGGGCCGCGGAGGAATGGTTCTCACCCGACGGAGTACCCGGTATCGCAGTGCCGTTCTACCTGCTCCATCCCCGGCTCATGCGCCTCGAGCGTCACATGATGCACGAGGTGGAAGGCGGCAATGCCAACTGGCTGATGCGCATCCTGCGTCACGAGGCGGGTCATGCTGTCGACACCGCGTACCGGCTGCGCCGCCGTCGCGTCTGGCGCCAGGTGTTCGGACCCGCCTCGCTGCCGTATCCGCGCAGTTATCGTCCACGGCCAGGCAGCCGCCGGTTCGTGCAGCACCTCGGCGCCTGGTATGCGCAGTGTCATCCGACGGAGGACTTCGCCGAGACCTTCGCCGTGTGGCTGCAGCCCGGGGCACGCTGGCGCCGGGACTACGTGGGCTGGCCGGCGCTGGCCAAGCTGCAGTGCGTCGAGACGCTGATGCGGGAAGCCCGCGACCGGCCGCCGCTCGTGCGCTCGCGGCTGCACATCGAGCCGCTGGCCGAGGACCGCCGCACGCTGCGGGAGCATTACCGCCGCAAGATCGAGCGGTATCGCGGTGCGGGCGGGGTGGCGATCGATGCGCGTCTGGCGCGGATCTGTGCCGGGACCCGCGACAGCGAACTGCGTGCCGCGACGCTGCTGCGTCGGCTGCGGTCGCGGCTGCGCGCCCGGGTCGCCGACGCGAATGCGGCGAGCCAGTATGAGGTACACCAGGCGCTGCGTGACGTGATCACGCGCTGCGACGCGCTGGGCCTCGTCGTGCGCGGCGACCGCCGGGTTGCGGCACAGCGCTTCGAGCGTCTGCTCACGCGGCTGGTTGGCGAGCGGCATCGCGGTGCGGGCCCGAGGCTGCCGGTGTGAAGAGACTGCGCATCCTGGTCCTGACACACGAAAGCCTCGTGCCTCCCGAGTCGCTGCAGGGCTACACGGAGCAGCAGATCGACGAATGGCGTACCGAATACGACGTCATCACGCAGCTGCGCCGCGACGGCCACGATGTCCGGCCGCTCGGCGTGCGTGACAGCCTCACGGAGCTGCGCGCCGCCATTGGCGGCTGGCACCCGGACATCTGCTTCAACCTGCTGGAGGAATTCGACGGCATCGTGACCTACGACCAGCACGTGGTCGCCTTCCTCGAGCTGCTCCGCCAGCCTTACACGGGCTGCAACCCGCGCGGTCTGATGCTGTCGCGTGACAAGGTGCTGTCGAAGCAGCTGTTGAGTTTCCACCGCATCCGGACGCCGCAGTTCATGGTCGTGTCGCGCGGCAGGAAGTTCATCGTGCCCAGACGGCTGCGCTTCCCGCTCTTCGTGAAGTCGGCGACCGAGGACGCTTCGCTGGGCATCGCCCAGGCTTCGGTCGTGGCGGACGCGTCGCACCTGCGCGAGCGCGTACAGTTCATCCACGACCAGACGCAGACGGATGCGCTGGTCGAGGAGTACATCGAGGGTCGGGAGATCTACGTCGGTGTGCTGGGAAACGAGCGGCTTACCGTGTTTCCACCGTGGGAAATGCTGTTCGGCTCGCTGGGCGACACGGCCGCGGCGATCGCGACGCGCAAGGTCAAGTGGGACCGGCGCTATCAGGAGCGTCACGGCATCACGACCTCGGCGGCGGAAGATCTCGATCCGGTGGTGCGCGGGGCGATGGAGCGCCTGTCGCGCCGCATCTATCGCGCACTGCACCTGTCGGGGTATGCGCGCATGGATTTCCGGCTGCATCCTGACGGCTGCCTGTACGTGCTCGAGGCCAACGCGAATCCGAACCTCAGTGCGCAGGAGGACTTCGCGCGTTCGGGAGCTTCGGCCGGCGTCGAATACGGCGAGCTGCTGTCGCGCATCGTGTCGCGGGGACTCGCCTATCGCGCCGAGTGGCGCCGGGCGATCGATTGAGCTGGAGCGCCTGCGCCGGCGCTGAAGCGCCGCAACGCGGCCACGGGTGGGAACCGGAGGAGTATTCCCGAATGCAGCCGCTGCGGGCCATTTGTTTCGACCTCGACAACACCTTCTGGGACGTGGTGCCCGTGATCGTGCGCGCCGAGCAGGAACTCCACGCCTGGCTGGCGGCGCACTGCCCCGGTGCGCTGGCCGGGGACGATATCGAGGCGCTGCGGCGCGATCGAGAGGCGATAGCACACGCGCATCCGCATATGCGGCACGACGTCTCGTTCCTGCGGCAGGAGGCCCTGCGTCGACGCCTGGTCGCGGCGGGTCACAGGCCCGAGCTGGCCTTGAGGGCTTTCGAAGTCTTCTATGCCGCGCGCAACCGGGTCGACCTGTTCGAAGATGTGGGGCCGGCGCTGGAGCGCCTCGCCAGCCGATACCGGCTCATGACCCTCACGAACGGCAACGCCGATCTGGCGCGCATCGGCATCGCACATCACTTCGAGTGTTCGATGACCGCCGCAGACGCCGGCTGCGCGAAGCCGGATGAGCGGATCTTCGCGGCTCTGCTGGAACGTGCGGGTCTGCAGCCCGATGAAGTGCTGTACGTCGGGGATGAGCCTGAGATCGACATCGTCGGCGCACGCCGCGCCGGGCTCGCGGCGGCGTGGATCAATCGCCGCCAGCAGTCGTGGCCGGTGGAACTTCCCGCCCCCACCTGGTCGGTGGCCGATCTCGCTGACCTCGCGGACCGCCTGCTCGAGAGCCGGGATCCCTGAGGTCGCGGCGCTTCGACCGGCTGCTGATGCTGTGGCGCGCCGGTCGCTCGTGACGGGGACTGCTGCTGCGGAGGGCTGCGCGGCGAGGGGCGCGATCGGGAACTGCGGAGTACGCCGCGGAATCGAAGCGCTCACGGCGTGAACATGAAATGCGAGCGGGGTGTGGCCGCCACGGGAAGCGAGGTATCGGGGCTTCGGAGGCGCGGGCATGAAGGACGAGGTTTCGAACCGGTTGCAGCCGGTAGCGAGTCTGGCCGAGTTTTTCCGCGAGTCGCTGCGGCAGGCAATGCAGCGCCAGCACTTCGGAGTGGCGGATCATACTGAACACTATCTTGTAAGCCTGCTGACGTTGTTTGCGCGTTCCGAGGCGCTGTTCGAGACCACCGACGACGGCCTGCGGCTGCGGCCGCTCGCGCTGCTGCTGGCCGACGCGGTCGCTGCACCGGATGTGGCGCGCCGCGAGCGAGCCCTGCAGCGGCTCGGCGACGTGTCGCTGTTCATCGCGGGATTCTTCGCCCATTCGTTCGCCCGACGGCTCGTGGACGTCGACTACCACATTGCGATGGGGGGGCGTGCCTATGGCTCACTGTCCGATATGAGCAGGAACACGGCTCGCGGCCGCGCGCTGGCACAGGTCTTCGGTGAACTCGCGCTCAAGTTCCAGCGCCTGGTCGATGCGCTGAACGAGGTTGCCGACCAGGCCCGGTCGCCGTCCGATGCCGAGACGCTGCGGTTGTACGAGATCTGGCTCAAGACGGGCAGTCCGCGGGCACGCCGGCGGCTCGCGGAACTCGGTGTCGCGCCTGTGCCCGTGGAACTGCGCAGTACGCACTGAGCAGCGCCGTGGACCGGCGGCAATGCGCCGGCGCTCAGCGCTCGTGGCCTGGATTGTTCCTGCGGTTGCGGACGATCCAGTCAGACAGGCGGTGCAGGTCCTTGCCCGCCCGCCACCGGGTTTTCGCCAGCTGGCCGCTGTCGTAGGGGTCATAGCCGACGCGCAGGCCCGTCGGATTTGGCGCAATCCCCCGCTCCTTCGCGGGGACGTCGGCCACGATCGTCAGCGACGGGTGATCGAGCAGCCGGCGCAGCGCATCCACCTCGTTGATATCCGGCCGCGGAGTCCAGACGGCGTTGCCCAGCTCGTCGAACCCGATGGTGCCGGTGTCCTCGATGGGCGAGGGGCGCAGAAGGCCCGCAGGAATCTCGAAACTACCCGTGTCGCTCATGTGCGTTGCCGCAGCGTGGTAAGTAAAACCACTTCTTTGCTTTGCAAGAATACCGCTCGGCCCTTTGGCGGAATGTGCGGCAGCTCACGGATCTCCATGTCGCAGGCATGCGTCGGCCCGCACGAGGCCGACGACCGTCTTGGCATCGGACCAGCGGCCGTCGAGCACGTTTTGCAGGGCCTCGTCGAGTGGCACCCAGAAGGGTTCCAGTACCTCGCCATGCTCGCGCTGCAGTGCGGCCTGCCCCAGGTCCGTCGCCAGGAACAGGTGGACGAACTCCGTGAAGACGCCGGGCGAACTGATGCTGTGACCGAGCGACCGCCAGATCCGAGCCGTGATGCCCGCTTCCTCGGCGAGCTCGCGTTGCGCCGTGGCCAGTGGACCTTCCCCCGTGTCGAGCTTGCCGGCCGGAAGTTCGACGATCCAGTCGCCGATCGCGTGGCGATACTGGCGCAGCAGGCAGACGCGGCGATCAGCGTCTACCGCCACCGCGGCCGCACCGCCCGGATGGTGCACAACCTCGAGCGTGGCCTCGTGGCCGTTCGGCAGTCGCACCTGGTCGACGTCGATGCTGACGACGCGGCCCGTGAAATGTGTGCGGCGGGAAATCAGCATGAGCGGTCACCTGCAACGGGTTGGTCAGATGGCGGAGGTTTCGGCCGGTGATCACCCGCTCCTGCATCCGCTGCCTTGAAAAGCATGGGCATTCGTCGCAACGTGAACCAGCGGCGTGAAGGTTCGGAGGCGGGCTGGGGCGGATGAATGAAGTGGCGCTGATCGTCGTCTCGGGGCCGCCCGCCGCGGGCAAGAGCACCGTTGCGCGGCAGCTGGCCGATCGCTTCGGCATGACGGTCATCGCGAAGGATGCCTGCAAAGAGGAGCTCCACGATGCGGAGCTTCAGCCGGCCGGTGGTGACCGACGGGACCTGAGCCGTCGCGCCGGCACTGTCGCACTGGCACGTGCGACCCGGCATCTGCGCCGCGGTGAGTCCGTGGTGCTCGAGGGCAACTGGCGTGCCGGCGAGCACGGCGCGGCGATCGCCGCACTCGTGCGGGAGCAGCGGCCACGTCTGCTGCAGATCCAGTGCGTGGCCGCCGGCCCGCTGCTGCTGGAGCGCTTCGTGGCGCGCGCGCGATCCGGATCGCGCCACGTCGTGCATGCGGATCTCGAGGCGCTGCCACGACTGCGGGCCGAACTGCTGCGCGGGTGCTACGAGCCGCTGCCTCTGGACGGTCCGTTGCTGAGGATCGACACGGGTACCGCCATGGCCGAGGCCGCGGGTACGGTGTGGCTCGCGGCGGTGGCGGAGCTGCTTCAGCGCTGATCGATGTCATCGACGTCGGACTGTCCGGCAACGCGGCGTCGCACGTGCGACCAGGACAGGCCGATCGTGAGCAGGAACGAAACCATGATCAGACCGATCCAGATCAGCGTGCCGTGATCCGCGAGCGACAGCCAGCCCCAGCTGACGAGCAGCCACACCAGCGCGGAGAAGAATGCGGCCCCGGCCAGCAGGCCGAGTCTGCCGATGGAACGCAGCGTCGAGTGGCCGAAGAAAGCCCAGCCGATCAGCAGTGCGAGCCCGGCCAGGGCCTGCAGGGGCTCCACGCGCGGCCAGGTCGCCTGCATCCAGTGCACGAACGACCACCCGCTGGGGTTGAACGTCAGCAGCACCAGTGCAAGCGCCGCGGCGAGCCGGTAGGCGAATCCCGTGAACGTGATGGAGATGGCCATTGCGCATTCGTCCGTCGCGAATGCCCCGATCATGCCCTGTCGACGCGGCAGGCGACAGGGCCGCTGCGGGCCGGCCAATTGCGGTGGCCGGCCCCGGCGATGCGGATCCTGGATGCATATACAGTTTCCGGCTAGACTGCACCGATGGTGTCCGCAGAACGACAGCTCGCGCTGAATCCGGCCCAGCTGCGGGCGGCCACGTATGGCGACGCCGGCGCCGACGGCCGCTTTCAATCGGGTCCGCTGCTCGTGATCGCCGGGGCCGGGACGGGCAAGACCGGAACGCTTGCGCATCGCGTCGCGCATCTGGTGCTCGCGGGCGTGCGCCCCGAACGCATCCTGCTGTTGACGTTTTCGCGGCGTGCGGCGGCGGAGATGACCCGCAGGGCCGAGCGGATCGTGGCGGAGGAATGCCGCAGGCACGCGGCGGGCGCGGCGCCGCGCACGGTCGCGCTGCCGTGGTCGGGGACCTTCCACGCGATCGGCGCGCGCCTGCTGCGAATGCACGCCACGCGCATCGGCCTCGAACCTTCGTTCGGAATCCTCGATCGCAGCGACGCGGCCGACCTGCTCGACATCCTGCGGCACGAGCTCGCCTGCGCCAATGGCGCGCGCCGGTTTCCGGGCAAGGACACCTGCCTCGCGATCTATTCCCAGTGCGTGAATACCGGGCAACCGCTCGATCACGTGCTGGCGACGCAGTTCACCTGGTGTGTCGACTGGTGCGACGTGCTGCGCAGGCTGTTCCGTGCCTACGTCGAGCGCAAGCAGGCGCACGGGGTGCTCGATTACGACGACCTGCTGCTGTACTGGGAGCAGCTGCTCACCGACGCGGAGCTGGCGGCGCAGCTCGGCGCTTGCTTCGACCAGATCCTCGTCGATGAATACCAGGACACGAACGTGTTACAGGCCCGGATCCTGTCCGCGCTGCGTCCGCAGGGCAATGGCCTGACCGTGGTCGGCGACGACGCACAGGCGATCTACTCGTTCCGCGGCGCGACGGTGCAGAATATCCTCTCCTTCGCGGAACAGTTCGTCCCGCAGGCGGCCGTCGTGAAGCTGGAGCAGAACTACCGCTCGACGGCCCCGATTCTCTCCGCTGCCAATGCGCTGATGTCCAGTGCCGGCCACCAGCATCGCAAGACGCTGCGCGCATGCCGCGATGGTGGCGCACGGCCGCAGCTGGTCACCGTGTCCGACGATGCGGCGCAGGCCGAGTTCGTCGTGGACCGTGTGCTGGAGCACCGCGAAGCCGGCACGCAACTCAGGCGCCAGGCAGTGCTGTTCCGCAACGCCCATCACAGCGACCTGCTCGAGATCGAACTCCTGCGCCGCGGCGTACCGTTCGTGAAGTTCGGCGGCCTCCGGTTTCTCGAGGCTGCGCACGTCAAGGATCTGCTCGCCGTGCTCCGCTGGGCCGACAACCCCCGCAACGGAATTGCGGCGTTCCGGGCGTTGAAGCTGTTGCCGGGCTTCGGCCCGGCTCTGGCGGTCCGTGCTTTCGAGCAGGTCGTTGCGGCAGGTTCCGCGCTCGCCGCATTGCGGGATTTCCGTGCGCCCGCCGCGGCGGCCGGGGCCGTATGGCCCGCGTTCGTCGATCTGCTGATGACGCTCGCGGCTCCGGCCACACCCTGGCAGGGCCAGGTCGCGGGGGTCCGCCGATGGTACGAGCCGCAGCTCGAGCGCCTGCACGACAACGCCGCGGTCCGGGCGGCGGATCTCGAGATGCTCGAGCATCTCGCCAGCCAGTATCCCAATCGCGAACGCTTCCTGACCGAGCTCACGCTTGACCCGCCGCAGGCCACCGGCGACCTGGCTGGCGCCCCGCTTCTCGACGACGACTACCTGGTCCTTTCGACCGTGCACTCCGCAAAAGGCCAGGAATGGGACGCCGTGTATGTGCTGTGTGTGGCCGACGGCAACTTCCCGTCCGAATTCGCCACAGGTGACGCCGCGGGCATCGAGGAGGAGCGACGCCTGCTCTACGTCGCGATGACCAGGGCCCGCGACTCGCTGTATCTCATGGAGCCGCAGCGCTACTACGTCACGGGTCAGACCCGACGCGGCGACCGGCACGTCTACGGGGCACGCAGCCGCTTCCTCGACGAGGACGTGCTTGCCTGTTTCGACCGGGGCGCATTCCGGCCGGGGGCCGGCGATGATCCGGGCGAAGTCTGCGTTGCTGACGGCGGGCGGCGCCTGGAAATCGGCGCGCGCGTTCTCGGAATGTGGTCCTAGGTACGGGCCGCGCGCCTGCACGGGCCCGCACGCGCGGGCGGGACCACCCGAAAGTCGTGGGTCACCGGGCCGGTTTCTGGAACCTCAGGGTGAAACGGTCACTCTCGCCGATGGCGAGGTAGCGGTCGCGATCGCGGTCACCGAGTCGCAGGCTGGGTGGCAGCGTCCACACCCCCTGGTCGTAGTCCTTGGTGTCCCTGGGGTTCGCGTTGACTTCGCTGCGTGCGAGCAGCCGGAAGCCCACGCTTTCGATCAGCTCGATGGCGTAGTCCTCGCGCACATAGCCGTCACGCGCGCGCGGATCCTGTGGTCGCGTATCCGGCGCGCGGTGCTCGACCACGCCCAGGATGCCGCCCGGCTTGAGTGCCGCGAACATCGCTTCGAAATAGAGTCGTGCCTCGTCGCGCGACATCCAGTTGTGGATGTTGCGGAACGTCAGCACCAGGTCCACGGACCCGTGTGGCACGGGCTTCATGGCGTCCGGCGTCTGCAGCGCCGTGACTTCGACCCGGTCGTAGACGTCCGGCCTCGATTCAAGCTTCGTGCGGAACGCGCGCAGGCCGTCCTGGAAGTACTGCACCTTGATGTCGGGATCCCACTGCGCCGCGATGTAGCGCCCGCGTTCACGCAGCACGGGCGCGAGGATCTCCGTGTACCAGCCGGCCGGCCCCGGCCAGATCTCGAGCACGGTCATGTCGCGGCGCAGGCCGAAGAACGTCAGAGTTTCCCGGGGGTGACGGTACTGGTCGCGCGCACGGTTGCTTTCCAGCCGGTGATCGCCCGCGAGCGCCGCGCCGATGGCCGCGGCGCTCGCCTCGTCGGTGACGGGCGGTTCTGGCTGCGCCACCCTGGCCGCAGCCGGCGGTGCCTCTGCAGCGGGCCGCGCGGGCTTTCCGGCGCAGGAGGCCAGCGACACCGAGATCGCGACAACCAGCAGCGTCGCTCCAGGCATGATTCGTGTGGTGTTCATACGGTCCTCGCGGGTGACAGCGTCTATCGTCCTCCAGCCAGCGTCTGGCTGGCAACCGCGACGTGCCTTGTGCCACGACGCCACGGTTCCCGCGGGCGATGCTCAACAAACGAGCCCCGCCAGGGGGCGGGGCTGCGGTCGCTGGGGTGACAGGGTCTACTCAGAAACGGCGCTGCCCGCCGCCGCCAAAGCCGCCGCCCGCGGGGGCGTTCCTGCGCTTCGTTCGCTCGCAGCGCGCGGCCACTCACCTGGTACCGTTCATCTGCGCGATCGCGCCCTGCGCATCACCGGCGGATGTCTCCACGAAGCAGAAGCCGCGCGGCTTGCCGGTCTCACGATCGTTGGTCAGCTTCACTGACTCCACCTTGCCGTGGCGCTCGAACAGGGCGCGGATGTCGTCCGCGGTGGCCGAGACGGGCAGGTTTCCAACGTAGATCGTCGTCATCGAGAGACACTCTCTCATCATGCGGTGGCGGGTACCGCTGCCGGTGCCAGGGCGCCGCGGATCACCAAACCCCGGTCGTGGCACCGCTGCCGCGGGAACACCGGAACCCCGTCGCGATAGCCGGCAGGGATCAGGCTGGCGCCGCGACGTCGTCCGGCTCGAGGTAGGTGTAGCCGTTCAGCTCGGACTCGTAGAAGCGCTTCAGCGCCTGGCCCTCGGCCACCGACAGCCGGCCCTCCCGCATGGCGCGCTCGCAGTCGCGCGCGAACCGCGGGTAGAGTTCGTCGGTGTCGTACTGCATGTACGCCAGTACCTTCGCGGCCGTGTCCCCCTTGACGGTCTCCTCGATCCACCAGCCGTGTTCCTCGTGCAGGCGGATGTGCACGACGTGGGTGTCGCCGAACAGGTTGTGCAGGTCCCCGAGCGTCTCCTGGTAGGCGCCGACCAGGAACGCGCCGAGGTAATAGTCCTCGCCGCTGCGCAATTCGTGCAGCTCGAGGAACCGCTTGACGTCCCGCAATGAGACGAAGCGGTCGATCTTGCCGTCGGAGTCGCAGGTGATGTCCGCGAGCACTGCGTTGCGGGTAGGCCGCTCATCCAGGCGATGCAGCGGCATGATCGGGAACAGCTGGTCAATGGCCCAGCTGTCGGGCAGCGACTGGAACACCGACACGTTGCAGAAGTAGTTGTCGGACAGCAGCGTCTCGAGCCCCTCGAGCTCCTCCGGCAGGCGCGGCAGCCGGCGGCTCAGGTCGCGCACGCGCGCGCAGATGGCCCAGTAAAGCCGCTCGGCGAGCCCGCGCATCGCGAGCGTCAGGTAGCCCACATTGAACATCGCGAGCGCCTGCTCGCGTGCCTGCTGTGCATCGTGCAGGCACTCGACCAGGCGCCGCTCACCGGCCGACCGATAGGCATCGAACAGGTCCAGCACGGGCTGCGGCAGGTCGCCGCCCTCCGGCCAGTCGGTGGCGACGTCGCCGGAGACGCGGAACTGGTCCATGTGCGAGGCGCCAAGCACGTTGAACACGAGCACGGCGTGGTGCGCCGCGATCGCGCGGCCGGACTCGCTGACAATGGTCGGGTGCGCGATGCCGTATGCGTTGCAGACACTGCCGACGCGGTAGACGACGTCAGAAGCATACTCGTGCACGGAGTAGTTCATCGACGACTCGAAATTGGTCTTCGAGCCGTCGTAGTCGACGCCGAGGCCGCCGCCGATGTCGATGTACTCGAGGCCGGCACCCATGCGGCACAGCTCGGCGTACACGTGCGCGAGCTCGTTGACCGAGTCCTTCACGCGGCGGATGTCGTGCAGCTGCGAGCCGGGGTGGCAGTGCACGAGCTTCAGGCAGTCGAGCATGCCGTGGGCGCGCAGCTTGTTGACGACGTCGAGGATCTCGCTGACGAACAGACCGAACTTCGACTTCTCGCCGGCCGAGTCGCGCCAGCGGCCAGCGCCCTCGGCAGCCAGCTTCACGCGCACGCCGATGCGTGGCCTCACCTGGTAGCGCTGGGCGTGCTTCAGGATGTAGTCGAGCTCGGAGTAGTTTTCGATCACCGGGATGATGGTGCGCCCGAGCTTGGTCGCGAGGATCACGGCCTCGATGTAGTCATCGTCCTTGAAGCCGTTGCAGACGATGATGCGGTCCGGAGCGCCCTCGGTCATGGCCATCACCGCGAGCAGTTCGGGCTTGGAGCCGGCCTCCAGACCGAACCCCAGGGTGGCGCCACAGCGATAGACCTCCTCGACGACGAGGCGCTGCTGGTTCACCTTGATCGGAAACACGGCGGTGTATCGGCCGCGGTAGTCGTTCTCGGCGATCGCGGCGTTGAACGCCTCGGCAAGCGACCGCAGGCGGTGGCACAGGATGTCGGAGAAGCGGATCACCATCGGAGCAGTCAGGTCCCGCTCCCGCAGCGCGGTCACGACTTCGTAGAGATCGATCTCGCGCGCGGCATTCTGCATGGGGCGCACGACCACGTGGCCCGCCGCGTTGACGCCGAAGTAGCCCGCGCCCCAGGCATCGACGGAGTACAGCTCGGTCGAATCCTCGACGCAGTAACCGCGCCCGCCACCGGACGTCCTGCGCGTACCATCGTCCGTTGCGGCCATACATGCCTCGTCGAATCGGTTCGGGTCATGGCGGCCCGCGGGTGGACCGCGCCGCCGTGGACGATACCACTGCTCGTGGCGGCGATGAATGTTCAGCTGCGCCCGCACTCGATCGGCCGCGACGGATCGCGGATCCACTCGCTCCAGGAGCCGGCGTACAGCCGCGCGCCCGTGAGGCCCGCAACCTCCAGCGCCAGCAGATCGTGACAGGCGGTGACACCCGATCCACACATCACGATCAGATCGCGTGCGGAGCGCCCGGCGAGCATCGCCGTGTAGCGTGCGGCGAGCGCGGATGGCGACAGGAAACGGCCATCGGCGCCGAGGTTGCCCGCGAACGGCGCCGACAACGCTCCGGGCACGTGGCCGGCGACCGGGTCGATCGGTTCCACGAGCCCCGCGTAGCGCTCGGGAGCGCGCGCGTCGATGATCACGGCACGCCTCTCGCGCAGCGCGGCGGTGACGGCGGCCGAGTCGACCCACCGCGTGTCATCGCGTCGCGCGACGAAGTCGCGCGGGGCTGGATGCGGCACGCCCCTGACGAGGCTGCCGCCGGCCGCGAGCCACGCACCGAGCCCGCCGTCCAGCACCGCAGCCGCCTCGTGCCCGAGCCAGCGCGCGAGCCACCACAGGCGCGCGGCGTATGCGCCGCTGCCGGCGTCGTAGGCGACGAGCTGCACGCCGCGTCCGATGCCCCACCGGCCCAGGCGGTGCGCGAGTTCCGCCGCATCCGGCAGCGGATGCCGGCCGCTCTGTGCGGTGACGGGGCCCGAGAGATCGCGCTCGAGATGTGCGTACAGCGCGTCAGGCAGGTGACCGTCCGCGTAGGCGCGCTCGCCCGCGCCGGGATCAGCCAGGTCGAAGCGGCAGTCGACCAGTACCAGTGGACGCTGGCGCGGCCAGGCGCGCAGTTGCTCCGCGCGGACGAGAGTATTCGACATCTGTGGCACTCCGTGCGCGGCACTGTCGCCTTTCGCGCCTCGCGGCAGGTGTGTGTTCGCAGTGCCACTTCGGGTAAATTAGACAGCACCATGAGCACGCACACCATCCACACGCATTTCCCGGGCCGTCTGGTCTTCATCGGCTTCGGCAGCATCGGGCAGGGCGTACTGCCCCTGATCCTGCGGCACATCGGTGGCATCGCGCCGGAGCGGGTGACCATCGTTACGGCCGACGACGCCGGCCGGCGCGAGGCCGAGGAGTACGGCATCCGCTTCATCGTGCATCCGCTGACGCGCGAGAACCATCGCCAGGTGCTCGAGCCACTCGTCGGGCGCGGCGACTTCCTGCTGAACCTGTCGGTCGACGTCTCCAGCGTCGCGCTGATCAAGATGTGCCAGGAGCGCGGTGCGCTGTATCTCGACACCTGCACTGAGCCCTGGCCGGGCGGCTATACCGATCCGAACATTCCGCCGAGCCGGCGTTCCAACTATGCGCTGCGCGAGGAGGTGCTGGAGCTGCGCAAGAGCCACCCGAAGGGGCCGACTGCGGTGCTGACCCACGGCGCGAATCCCGGTCTCGTGTCGCACTTCGTCAAGCAGGCGCTGCTCGACATCGCCGCCGACGCGGGCGTGACGGTTGGCGAGGATCCGAAGACGCGCGAAGCCTGGGCCCGGCTTGCGATGGACCTCGGCGTCAAGGTCATCCACATCGCGGAGCGTGACACGCAGGTATCGCACACGCCGAAGGACCCGGGCGAGTTCGTCAATACCTGGTCGGTGGATGGCTTCGTCAGCGAAGGCTGCCAGCCCGCCGAACTCGGCTGGGGCGCGCACGAGAAGAACTTCCCGCGCGACGGGCGCCAGCACGATTTCGGGCGCAAGTCGGCGATCTATCTCATGCAGCCGGGCTGCGCCACGCGCGTGCGCACCTGGACGCCGCTCGCGGGGCACATCCACGGCTTCCTGATCACGCACGGCGAGTCGATATCGATTTCCGACTATTACACGGTGAAGCAGGGCGACAAGGTGCTGAGCCGGCCGACGGTGCATTACGCGTACCACCCGTCAGATGCCGCAGTACTGTCGGTGCATGAGTTCGCGGGCCGCAATTACCACCTGCAGGAACGAAAGCGCATCATGATGGACGACATCACGAAGGGCATCGACGAACTGGGCGTGCTGGTGGCGGGCCACCGCAAGAACGCCTACTGGTACGGTTCGCAGCTCTCCATCGCCGAGGCGCGCGAACTCGTGCCGCACAACAATGCCACTTCGCTGCAGGTCACCGTGGCGGCGCTGGCGGGCATGGTGTGGGCGATCGAGAACCCGGACGCGGGACTGGTCGAGCCCGACGAGCTGGATTTCCGCCGCATTCTGGACGTCTGCCTGCCGTATCTCGGGCCCGTCATCGGCAAGTACACGGACTGGAATCCGCTGGTCGATCGCGGCCGGCTGTTCCCCGAGGACGTTGATGCCAGCGATCCATGGCAGTTCAAGAACGTCCGTGTCGTGAGCTGAGGGTCCCGGGAGCCTGCCCGGGTGTTTCCCGTGGCAGCGAGCCCGACGGGTCTATTGGCCCCGCGCAATTGTATTGAGCAGCCGCATGGTCGGAAGCCCGGCCGTTTCCCGGCTCACGATTCGGTCGATGTCCGCTGCGATCACGCCGGGTCAGCAGGGCCGGACAGCGCATCATCGGCCGCGCCACGCGGGCGCCTCATCCTCGTCCGGATCGTCCGCAAGGCTTTCCAGCGAGGGCAGCTGCTCGATCGGCTCCGGTGATTCGGGCGGCGGGTAGCTGATCCCCGTCAGCAGGTACTGCCGACGTCCGTCGGGCAGCTCGACAATGACCTCGTCGTTGACCTGCCGGCGCATCGCCGCGCGCGCCAGCGGCGAATCCATGCTGATGTAGCCCGGGAAGAGATCGAACTCGTCCGGGCCGACGATGCGGTAGCGCTGTTCGCGCCCGTCCTCGTCCTCGAGCGTGATCCACGCGCCGAAGAACACCCGGGAAGGATCCGACGGGGGGCCGCCGACGATGCGCATGCCGTCCAGTCGCTGGCGCAGGAAGCGCACGCGGCGGTCGATCTCGCGCAACCGCCGTTTGCCGTAGGTGTACTCGGCATTTTCGGAGCGATCGCCCTGTGCGGCCGCCTCTGCGACAGCCTGTGTGACGCTCGGTCGCTCGATGCGCCACAGCTCATCGAGCTCCGCGCGCAGCCGCCGGGCGCCGGCTGGTGTGATGTACTTCGAGCCGGCAGGGCTCGGCGCGCGCCAGCGGCCCATGGCAGTCCTCCAGTCGGCAGGGTCGGTGAGAGTCGCGAATTCTAGGACGGACCCGCGTCTGCTGCACCGCGTGATCCCGGCGGTCCGAAGCCGTCGCGGCACTCGGCACTCGGCAGTCGGCGCTCGGCGCTCGGCGCTCGGCAGTCGCTGGCGCAGTGCTGAACTGTGGCCTCTGTCACGGCCGTTCCGGCGCGACTGCGCGTAGATTTCCACCGTACGTTGATGCTCCTTGAATCCCCTAGCGGACTGCAGTCCCTTCACTGGTCCGCTTCTCGAACCCCGGGTGCTGAACCCGGGGTTTTTTTGTCTCCGGAGATCGGGGCAGGACAGAAACAGGGCAGGCAACATATCGAATGGGGTCTGCAGGGAAGGCGCTCCACGAAACAGTGCCGGGTTCCCCGCTTCCCCCTACCGCCACTTCCGCCAGGCGATGCGCGGAACGGGCGGCCTGGCCGCTCCATCCCGGCCGCACTTGCAGGATTGCGCAATCGCTACAACGATAGGCGCCACAGGCCGCGTGTCGTGGCCGGGAGGTCGTCATGCACTTCTTGAGGGCGATGGTCGTGATGGGTGCAGCGCTCGGACTGGCGGGTTGTGGCTACAACACGCTGCAGAGCCAGGACGAGGGCATCAAGTCGGCATGGTCGGAGGTGCTGAACCAGTATCAGCGCCGTGCTGACCTGATCCCCAACCTCGTGAACACGGTCAAGGGTTATGCGGCGCAGGAACAGGCCGTGCTGCTCGGCGTCACGCAGGCGCGCGCGAAGGTCGGAAGCCTGAACGTTACGGCCGATGTGCTCGAGGATCCCGAGAAACTAAGGCAGTTCCAGGCCGCGCAGGGCGAGTTGTCGAGCGCCCTGTCGCGACTTCTGGTTGTCACCGAGAATTATCCGGATCTCAAGTCCGACCAGAATTTCCGCGATCTGCAGCCGCAACTCGAGGGAACGGAAAACCGCATCACGGTGGCGCGCAACCGCTACATCCAGGCGGTGCAGGACTACAACGTGACCGTGCGACGGTTCCCGACGAATCTCACGGCCATGGTGTTCGGTCACAAGGTCAAGCCGAATTTCACCGTCGAGAACGAGGCGGCGATCAGCCGGCCGCCGGCGGTCGACTTCGGTGCGCCGTCCCCTGCGCCAGCCGGCTGACCCGGCTTGCGTACCGCCTGCCACCTCCCGTTGCGATGCCCGGGCAGACCTGGAGAACCCCGGCGTGGCGCCGGCCCGGCCCGCGCGAATCCGGCGTCGATGCTGTGGCTGCTGCCGCTCGCGCTGCTGTTGCTCACCGCCGCCGCCGCCGCGGGCGCGCAGGTGCGGGATCTCGTGCCGGTTCCGGCGCTCTCGGCGCGCGTGACGGACCTGGCCGGAGCGCTCGCCCCGCAGGAGCGCCAGGCGCTGGAGCAGGCGCTGGCCGCTTTCGAGCAGCGCAAGGGCAGCCAGATTGCCGTGCTGATCGTGCCAACGACGGGCGTCGAGACCATCGAGCAGTACTCGCTACGTGCGGCCGAGCAATGGCGGCTCGGGCGCAAGGGTGTCGACGATGGCGCACTGCTCGTCATCGCTCGCGAGGATCGCCGGCTGCGCATCGAGGTTGGCTATGGTCTCGAGGGCGCAGTGCCGGACATCGCCGCCAAGCGCATCGTCAGCGACATCATCGCGCCACGTCTGCGCGCGGGTGATTTCTACGGCGGCGTGCGCTCCGGCGTGGATGCGCTCACCGGTCTCGTCGAAGGTGAGCCGCTGCCGGAGCCGGAAGCGGCTGCAGGCAGGGGCGAGGCCTCGGGCCTGCTGAACCTGCTGCCCGTCCTGATCATGGTCGTCCTCGTTGCCGGATCGGTATTCCGTGGCCTGTTCGGGCGCCTCGGCGGTGCAGCTACAACGGGCGCACTGGTCGGCGGTATCGTCTGGCTCGCGCTCGGCGTCCTGGCTGTGGCCGCAGTGGCGGGAATCGGCGCCTTCCTGTTCAGCGCGGCTGGAGGCAGCTCGAGGGGCTGGTCATCGCATGGTCGCGGCGGCTTCGGTGGCGGATTCGGCGGAATGGGCGGTGGCGGTTTCGGTGGCGGCGGTGGTTTCGGTGGCGGCGGTGGCCGTTTCGGCGGCGGCGGCGCATCAGGAGGCTGGTGAATGAAGATTCGCCGACTGCTGCGTCACGTCGTGCAGACCCGGCTGGGACTGTACCGCCGCTTCTCGGAGCCGGCGCTCGCCGCGATCGAGGCCGCGGTGCATCACGGCGAGCGGGGCCATGATGGTGAGGTGCGGTTCGCAGTCGAGGCCGAACTTGATCTCGCGGCACTGTGGCGCGATCAGACACCCCGGGACCGTGCGCTCGAGGTCTTCGCCCATCTTGGCGTGTGGGATACCGAACGCAACAACGGTGTACTGGTTTATCTGCTGCTCGCCGATCGGGCCGTGGAGATCGTCGCGGACCGCGGTTTCAACGGGCGCGTGCCGCCCGAGGCCTGGAAGAGCATCTGCCACGCGATCGAACTCGAATGCCACGAAGGGCGCTACGTGGAGGGCATCTGCCAGGGACTCGGCGCCATTCACGACCTGATCGCGCAGCACTTTCCCGCCACGCAGGCGGGCCGCAACGAACTGCCCGATCGGCCGGTGCTGTTGTAGCGCGACACCGTGCCGGCCGCGACCGCGTGATCAGCACGGCGCGGTCGCCTGCGTTGGGGCGCCTCGGGCACAGCCGCCCCGTGCTGTCGCCGACGGGGGACGCGCCGGCTTGGGCCGCGCGTGGCCCTGGTGCCATAATCCGGAACCATGATCATGGAACATCTGCTTCGCCGGTTCGCCGTGCTCGCGGTCGCTGCCGTGGGCCTGGCGGCGTGTACGCCGTTTGCCTCGCTGCGCCACAAGTCGCCACCGCCACCGCCGCCGCCACCGCCACCGAAACCGGAGCTGCCGCTCGCGCAGGCGACACATGGGTTTGTCGTGCCGGCCGAGGACGATGTCGTGGGGCTCGTGCAGGTCACGGTCGCGAGCAAGGAAGACACGCTGCCGGACATCGCGCGGCGCTTCAACATCGGCTACGAGGAGATCGTGCGCGCGAATCCGGGCGTGGATCCCTGGCTGCCGGGCGAGGGCCGCAGGATCAATCTGCCCACGCAGTTCATCCTGCCCGATGCGCCACGCGAAGGTGTCGTGATCAATGTGGCGGCGATGCGGCTCTACTATTACCCCGCGCACAAGAAGGGCGAGCCCGTGCGTGTGATCACGCACCCGATCGGCATCGGCAAGGTGGGCT
The DNA here is from genome assembly GCA_964459405.1 of uncultured Steroidobacteraceae bacterium. Lineage (GTDB taxonomy): Bacteria > Pseudomonadota > Gammaproteobacteria > Steroidobacterales > Steroidobacteraceae > CAYWMY01. The sequence continues at coordinate 19,832 of CAYWMY010000011.1, forward strand.
GGGCGACGCCGGAGGGCCAGACGAAGATCCTGTCGCGCACCAAGGATCCCGTATGGACTCCGCCGGTCTCGGTCCGCAGGGAGCATGCGAAGGACGGCGACATCCTGCCCGCGAAGGTGCCGGCCGGGCCGGACAATCCGCTGGGCCGCCACATGTTCCGGCTGGGGTGGCCCAGCTATCTCGTGCACGGCACGAACAAGCCCTACGGGGTCGGCATGCGCTCGAGTCACGGCTGCATCCGGCTGTACCCGGAGGATATCGAACGCCTCTTCGACTCGGTACCGATCGGCACCAAGCTGCGCGTCGTCAACCAGCCCTACCTGCTGGGCTGGAAGGGCCACACGCTGTACGTGCAGGCCTACGGGCCCATGGAAGACGACAAGCGCGACTGGAAACACGGGCCGAAGAGCCTGCGCCGTCAGGGAGCCAGATCGAAATCGCAGCTGTGGGCGCGGATCCGTGCCGCGGATGCGAACATCGACTGGGAGCGTGCCTACGAGCTGTCTCAATCGCACACCGGGGTTCCCAATCCGATCATGAAGGCCACGCCCGTCGAGCCCGAAGCGGTGCTTGCCGCTGCGCCCGTCGTGCGCAATGCGCTGCCGGCGGGAGCGACCTGGGATGGCAACGAGGATCAGTACTCAGACGAGGCGACGTTCCGGCAGCTGGTTTCCGAGCGTGAACCCGCGGCTTCCGGCGCCAAGCCGGCCGCGGCGCGCTGACCCGGCCCGGCGGGGGCCGATGTCTCCCGCCGGCCTGGTGGCGCTGCGCGCGGCGCGCGTGCTGCTGGTGCTGTGTCTGGTCTGCGGGCTGCCACCCGGCGCC
>CAYWMY010000012.1:0-20255 GCA_964459405.1 uncultured Steroidobacteraceae bacterium
TGGTCGATGCGCGCATCCGGCGGCGGGCGATGCACGTACTCGAGCGCGGCGTTGAGCGATGGCAGGCCGAGGTCGGCGATCACGTCGGCGGGGACCCAGTCCCGCAGCGCACTGCCGGCCGTCGTCTTCAGCGCCAGCGCCGTGAGCAGGCGCAGCCGCCCCTGCTGCACGCCCTCGGTCGCGGGGTAGACGGGCGTCAGCGAGTCCGCGACGGCCTCGGCGTCCGGCAGTGCGGCCAGCCGGTACTCCGGGTGCACGATCTCGAGCCCCAGCGGGCCGCGGCGCACCTCGCCGAAGCAGCGCAGCCGCACGCCGCGCTGCAGCTGCTCCTGCTGGGCAGCACTGAAATGGAAGAAGCGCAGCGTCAGATGGCCGGTACCATCGCCGAGGCGAACGAGCAGCGTACGCCGGCGCCGGAACACGAGCTCGGCCAGTTCGACGCTGCCGGCCACGACGGCGCGCGCGCCGGCATGCAGTGCGCCGATCGGCACGACCCGCGTGCGATCCTCGTAACGCAGCGGCAGCAGGAACAGCAGGTCCTGCACGCACTCGATGCCGAGCCTGCGCAGGCGTTCGGCGAGCGCGGGCCCCACGCCCTTCAGCGATGTGACGGGCAGCAGCTCCCTCGGGGTGCCGGCGGCAACCGCGTCCGGGCGGGCGGCACCGGGGTCGCGCAGCCGGTCCACCACCGGGGTCAGTCCACGAGGATGCAGTCGACCTCGACCTGGGCGCCGCGCGGCAGCGACGCGACGCCGATCGTCACGCGGGCCGGATAGGGCTCGCGGAAATACTCCGTCATGACATTGTTCACGATCGGGAAATTCGCGAGGTCCGTGACATACACGGTCACGCGGGCCGCGCGGTCCAGCGACGATCCGGCGGCCGCGGCGACCGCCTTCAGGTTGTCGAAGACGCGCCGCGCTTCGACTTCGAAACCACCCTCGACCCGGGTGCCGGTGGCGGGGTCCAGGGGGATCTGGCCGGACAGGTAGACGGTCTCCCCGACCCGGATCGCCTGCGAATACGTGCCAATGGCCTGCGGGGCGTCGAGTGTGTGGATGGCGGCGCGACTCATGTGACAGCATCCTCGAAGCGTCCGCTGCGGACGCGCGGGAAGCATATCAAGAAGCCGCCGCGCGATCTCAGGTCGTGCGCTCGATGCGGATCACGTCGCTGTTGTGACGCAGGGCACGCAGCACGCGTGCGAGGTGCGTGCGGTCCCGGACCCGCAGCTCGAAGGTGATCACCGATTCGTCCGCATCGCGCTCGTTGACCGTTACGTGCGAAATATTGGTCTCGGTCGCGGCCACGGTGGCGGCCACCTGCGCCAGCACACCCATGCGGTTCGCGACGTCGATGCGGATTTCCGCAGCGAACAGCCCGGACGGCTGCGTCTCCCAGGCCACGGGGATCCAGTTCTCCGGGTCCTTCTCGAAGCCGATGACGTTGCGGCAAGAGTCGCGGTGCACCACCACTCCGCGGCCACTCGAGAGGTGCGCGACGATCGGATCGAACGGGATCGGGAAGCAGCAGCGCGCGAAGCTGACGACCATGCCCTCGGTGCCGGCGATCACCAGCGGTGCAGCGACGCCGCGCGATGCGGCGGCCTCGGCGGGCAGAAGGCGTCGTGCGACGAGCGGCGCCAGCCGCTCGCCGAGCCCGATCTGCTCGAGCAGGTCGTCGAGGGAGGCGAGGGACAGTGAACGCAGCGCCTCCTCGAGGCGCGCCGCGGGCACGGACTTCAGTGTGAGCTTGAACTCCTGCAGCGCCTGGTTCAGCAGCTTGTGCCCCAGGTCGATGGCCTCGCCGCGCTTCAAGCCGCGCAGGAACTGGCGGATCGCCGTACGGGCCTTGGCGCTGACGACGAATCCGGCCCAGCTCGGATTCGGCGACGCGCCCCTGGCGGTGATGATCTCCACGGTCTGGCCGTTGCGCAGCACGGTACGCAGCGGGACCATGCGGCGGTCGACCTTGGCGGCGACGCAGCGGTTGCCGACGTCCGTATGCACCGCGTAGGCAAAATCGACGCAGGTCGCGCCCCGCGGCAGGCGCATGATGTCGCCGCGCGGCGTGAACACATAGACCTTGTCGGGGAACAGGTCGACCTTGACGCTCTCGAGCAGCTCCTCCGGCGGACTGTCCTTGAGCTGCATCACCGACTGCAGCCACTCGCGGGCGCCATCGTAGCGCGAGATGCCGGTGTCATCGCCTGTCTTGTATTGCCAGTGGGCGGCGATGCCGGTCTCGGCGAGCCGGTGCATGTCGCGGGTGCGGATCTGCACCTCGATGGGCATGCCGTTCGGCCCGAACAGCGTGGTATGCAGCGACTGATAGCCGTTGACCCGCGGGATCGCGATGTAGTCCTTGAAGCGTCCGGGCATGGGCTTGTAGAGACCGTGCACCAGGCCCAGCACCCGATAACAGTCGTCGGCCTGGTTGACGATCACGCGGATGCCGAAGACGTCGATGATCTCCGCCAGCGAGACCTTCTTGCGCCGCATCTTCGCGTACACGCTGTACAGGTGCTTCTCGCGGGCCTCGACGCTGCCGTCGATGCCGGTACGCTTGAGCGCCTGCCGGATCGTGTCGGTGATCTTCGGCAGGAACTCGCGCTGGTTGCCGCGCGCGCGCTTCAGCTCGCGTTCGATGACCTTGTAACGGTGCGGGTAGAGCGACTTGAAACCGAGGTCCTCGAGTTCCAGCTTCAGCGAGTGGATGCCGAGCCGGTTCGCGATCGGCGCATAGATGTCGAGCGTCTCGTGCGCGATCGTGCGCCGCTTGTGGGGCGGCATCGCGCCCAGCGTCCGCATATTGTGGGTGCGGTCGGCGAGCTTGACGATGATGACGCGGATGTCGCGCACCATCGCGAGCAGCATCTTGCGGAAGCTCTCGGCCTGTGCCTCGCGACGGCTCTTGAACTGGATCTGGTCGAGCTTCGTGACGCCATCGACGATCTCGGCCACCTCATGGCCGAACTGCGTCGTGATCTCCTCGTGCGAGGAGGGCGTGTCCTCCATGACGTCGTGCAGCATCGCGGCGGCGATGGTCGGCCCGTCGAGATGCAGGTCGGCGAGGATGTCGGCGACGGCGATCGGGTGCGTGATGTACGGCTCGCCCGACATCCGCTTCTGGCCCTGATGCGCCAGCGCGGCGTAGTCGTAGGCCGCCCGCACGCGATCGACCTCCTCCGGCGGGAGGTAGTTCTCGATCTTCGACAGCAGCTGGTTGATACGTGGCGCGCGGCGTCCGCCGGGGAGCAGGCCGAGCAGGGAGGACGCGTAATCCATGGATCCTCGCGTCCGCGGAGACTCCTGGTCGCCTAGTCGCCCAGCCCCAGCTGCGGGGCACGGAAGTCGGCGGCCAGATCCAGCGGGTTCTCCATGAAGATCTCCGGCTCCAGCACCGGATCCGGCTCGTGCAGCAGGTCCGCGGTTACAACGCCCTCCGCGATCTCGCGGAGCGCGACGACCGTGGGCTTGTCGTTCTCCCACTCGACCCGCGCCTCGGCGCCGTTTGCGAGCTGTCGCGCGCGTTTTGCGGCGATCAGCACGAGATCGAACAGGTTGTCGACGTTCTGCAGACAGTCTTCGACGGTGATGCGAGCCATGGGCTGGTGACCGGATGGGTGTGCCAAGGGTCGATCATGATAGCCGACGCCTGCCCCACCGCGCCAGATCGTCAGATCATCAGCCCGGCCGCGAAGCCGGCCAGCTCGGGCCGGCCGGAGCGCAACGCGTCCCCGTTGCCCGCCACGATGGCCCGCAGATCCCCGAGGGCGCGTTCGAAGTCGTCGTTGATCACGACGTACTCGAATTCGTGCCAGTGCGACAGCTCCGCGACGGAATCGCGCAGCCGGCGGGCAATCACCTCCGGCGTGTCGGTCGATCGCTGGCGCAGGCGCTGCTCGAGCGTGCCGCGCGAGGGCGGCAGGATGAAGATCTGGACCGACTCGGGCAGCTGGCGGCGGATCTGGCGAGCGCCCTGCCAGTCGATCTCGAGGATCAGCCGTCGCCCGGCGGCGAGAGCCTGCTCGACGTCCGCGCGCGCCGTACCGTAGTGGTTGTCGAAGACTTCGGCATGCTCCAGGAACTCGCCGGCCTCGACCATCGCCGCGAACCGGTCGCGTGTGACGAAGTGATAGTCGTGGCCGTCCCGCTCATTGGGCCGGCGACTCCGGGTCGTGTAGGAGACCGAGAACTCGAGGCCGGGGTCGGCCGCCATGAGTGCCCGGACGAGGCTCGTCTTGCCGGTGCCGGAAGGGGCGGCGATCACGAACAGACGGCCTCGGCCAGCGGCGTTCATGGGTGGTACAGGGCGGCTTGTCGCGTGCGGGGAATGGTCACTCGACGTTCTGCACCTGCTCACGCATCTGCTCGATCAGGACTTTCATGTCGACGGCGGCGCGCGTCGTGTCGGTGTCCTGGGATTTCGACGACAGGGTATTGGCTTCGCGGTTGAATTCCTGCATCAGGAAGTCGAGGCGGCGGCCCGCGGGTTCGTCAGCGGCGATGACCTTGCGTGTCTCGACGACATGGCTGCGCAGCCGGTCGAGTTCCTCGTCGACGTCCATACGCTGCAGCAGGAACACGAGCTCCTGCTCGAGCCGCTCGTGATTCGGCTCGACGGCGACCTGCTGCAGTCGTTCGAGCATCTTCGCGCGAATGCGCGTGCGCACCTCCGGCAGCCGCGCGCTGAGAAGATCAGCGGCGGACTCGATGGCCGCGGCGCGCGTGCGGATCAGCTCCGCGATGCGTGCGCCTTCGCTCGCACGCGACTCCGTCAGGGCTTCGAGCGCGTCCTGCAGCAACGCCAGCGCGGCGGCCGCGACTGACGCCGTGTCGCGCTCGGCCTCGCGGACGACACCCGGCCAGCGCAGCAGGTCGCCGGCGTTCACGATCGCGCCCTCGCCGATACGTTGCTGCGCCGCCCGGGCACATTCGATCAGGCGGTCCAGCAACGGCTGGTTGATCTCGAGTTCCTGCGTTGCCGCCACGGCTGGCCGGAAGAGAAGCGTCGCATCCACCTTGCCACGGCGGACAACCGCGGCGATCGCCTGCCGGAACTCCGATTCTGCCGCACGCAGGTCCTCCGGCAGCCGCAGCGAGATTTCGAGGTAGCGGTGGTTGACGCTGCGCAGCTCCCACGCGAGCGTACCGGATGGCCCCGCGAATTCCCTGCGGGCGAAGCCTGTCATGCTGCGGATCATGCGTGTCCCGGTGCGACGCCGGATGCGTCGGCCCCTGAAAGCGGGGCGGTTGTCATGTAAGCTTGCGCGCCAGTGTAGCAGATACGGTCCCGGGCGCCGTCCCGTCGTCGGCACCCGTATCACGATGGATCGTGTTTCAGTTCCCGGGGGATCCTTGCCCTTCGAAATCGCAGAAGCGAGTCTCGTCGGTCAGCGCGACGAGAACCAGGACCGGACAGTTGCGGTGGTCAGCGACCAGACCGCGCTGATCGCCGCCATCGACGGTATGGGCGGACACGCCAATGGCGGCAAGGCTGCGGAGGTCGCACGCGCTGTCATGATCGATGCCTTCGCGACGCAGCCGCTACCGCTGTTCGATCCACTCGGTTTCCTGCACCTGACGCTGGGCCGCGCGCATCGTGAAGTGGTGGCGATCGGCAGCTCGCTGCCGATGGAGCAGCGGCCGCGGGCGACCTGTGCGGTCTGTCTGGTGCAGGACGGCTCGGCTTACTGGGCTCATCTCGGGGACAGTCGCGTCTACCACCTGCGGAGCGGCACCGCGAAGGCGCGTACGCGCGATCACAGCCACGTCGAGCAGCTGCTGCGCGACGGGCTGATCCGCGAGGACGAGGTCCATGCGCATCCGATGCGCAACTACGTGGAGTGCTGCCTGGGTGGTGACCGTTCGCTCCCGGAGATGAGCATTTCGCGGCGTCGTGCGCTGTGTCCGGGCGACGTGCTGCTGGTCTGCACCGATGGCGTGTGGGCCAATCTGAGCGAGGCCGATATCGCGGCCTGCACGCGCGCGGGCGCCCCTCCCCTGGAGGATGAGGTCTCGGGTCTGGCCCATCGGGCCGTGACCGCCTCGGCGCCGCATAGCGACAACACCACACTCGTGGCGCTGCGCTGGACGCGCTGAGTCAACGCCTGCCCGAACGGAGAATCCACATGCGACCGAGCGGCCGCGCGCCCGACGAACTCCGAGTCGTGCGCTTCATTCGTGGCTACACGCGCCACGCCGAGGGATCGGTGCTGGTCGAGTTCGGCCAGACACGAGTGCTGTGCACCGCCAGCGTCGAGAACGGGGTGCCACCATTCCTGCGCAACACCGGGCGTGGCTGGGTCACCGCCGAGTACGGCATGCTGCCGCGCTCGACGCACACACGCAGCCAGCGCGAGGCCGCAAAGGGCAGGCAGACGGGGCGCACCCAGGAGATCCAGCGGCTGATCGGTCGATCACTGCGCGCCTGCGTCGACCTCGCAGCGCTCGGCGAGCGGACCATCACCGTTGACTGCGATGTGCTGCAGGCGGACGGCGGCACACGTACGGCTGCCATCACCGGCGGCTACGTCGCGCTGGTCGATGCGGTGCAGTACCTCGCGCGGCGCGGGGACCTGAAGGCGTCGCCCGTACACGGACAGGTCGCGGCCGTGTCGGTCGGCGTTTATCGTGGCACCGCGGTGCTCGACCTCGATTACGCCGAAGACTCGGACGCCGAAACGGACATGAACGTCGTGATGAATTGCGGTGGAGGATTCATCGAAGTCCAGGGTACGGCCGAAGGTCATGCCTTCCGCCGCGACGAACTCGACCGGCTGCTCGACCTCGCGGCGCGTGGCATTGCGCGCCTGCATGCCGCGCAGCTGGAGGCACTGCAGGCGTCGTGAGCGTGGGCGACCGGCCGCGCGTGGTGCTCGCGACCGCCAATCCCGGCAAATTGCGGGAGATTCGCGCCATTCTGGCCGGTCACGCGCTGGACGTGGTACCGCAGTCGGACCTCGGCATCACCGCTGCGGAAGAGAACGGCTCGACCTTCGTCGCCAATGCGCTGATCAAGGCCCGGCACGCCGCGCGCCTCAGCGGGCTGCCGGCCATCGCCGACGACTCAGGTCTCGAGGTCGACGCCCTGCAGGGCGAACCGGGTGTGCGTTCCGCGCGCTATGCCGGTCCAGGGTCCAGCGATGCGGCCAACATCGCACTGTTGCTCAGCGAGCTCACGTCGGTTCCAGAGGACCGGCGCACCGGGCGCTATCGCTGCGCCATGGTGTTCGTGCGCGATGCGCACGACGCCGCACCGATCGTGCGGGAGGCAGTCTGGGAGGGACGGATCGGCCGCGTTCCGCGCGGTGGCAACGGCTTCGGCTACGACCCTGTGTTCCTGCCAGCGGATGGAACCTGCACGGTGGCCGAACTGGATTCCGATGCCAAGAACCGCTCGAGCCATCGCGCGCGCGCGCTGCAGGCACTGGCACAGGCGATGCGCGACGCCGGCTGGTGACCGCGTCCCCGGGCGGAATCGACGGCAGTCAGCGTACGGTCTTCAGTGCCTGGCCCGGTTTCGGCTGCTTGTCCGGATAGAGGTCGTTGATCAGCCGCAGCTGCTGCACCGCGTACTGCTTGATCGGAACGGTCCTGGCGAGGTCTTCGATGCGCGTCCCGGCACCGGCCTCCACGATGCGCAGCCGGTACGGTTCGGCGAGTGCGAACTCCGCATCCTTCATGCGGCGGAAGGTCTGGGCCGTCGACAGAAACAGCCGGTCGGCCGCGGGTACCGCATCGCCGGTACGGCTCGCGCCCTTGAATACCCACATCGCATTGTTGAAATAGATGACGACGTACCGCACGGGCCGGTTGCCGAACGGCGACGGATGATTGCGGGCCACGACGGTGTAGGCGTCGTGGCCGTTGATCTTGAGCGCCTCGCCGTTGCTGAGCCGCAGGTTGCCGATCGCACGCACGACGAATTCCCGCGGGCTCGTGACATTGGCGGGGGGCGCTGCGCTCGTGAGCACCATGACGTCGTTCTTGGTGCTGCTGTAGGCCAGCAGTTCCGTCGCGCCGTTCTCCACGCGCCATTCACGCGGAAACGCCAGCGTGAACTGCAGGTCGGCGTGATAGAAGCGGTTCTCGCGCAGCATGCCCTGCCGGCGGCTCGAACCGAACGCGAGCCCGTCGATCGCGCGGAGGTAGGCCTCCCGATTCTCGGTGCGGCCAGCTTCGCTGTCCGCCACCTTCGCGGCCGCCTCGATGGCTTCGCGCAGCCGCTTGTCGTTGTCAGGGTGCGAGGCGAACAGGCCGTGATAGATCTTGGCCTGCCGGTTCTCCAGGCGCGCGCGTTCCCGCTCGAACAGCTCCTGCTCCTTGAGTGCCGCGACCACGTGAATGATCGCCGCCGGATCGTAGCCGGTCCGGACCAGGTACTCGGCACCCAGACGGTCCGCCTCGAGTTCCATCTCGCGTCCGTAGCCGGACAGGATGGCCTGGCCCGCGACGCTGGACAGATCGCCGATCGCCTGCTGGCCCGTGAAGATCGCGGCCGCCGTGCTGAGAATGCCGACCCCCGCCGCCTTGCTCTGCTGCCGGACTGCATGGCGCGCCGTCACGTGACCGATCTCGTGACCCAGCACCGCGGCCAGTTCAGCCTCGGACGACAGGTAAGGAAGGATGCCGCGCGAGATGTAGATGTAGCCTCCCGGGAGTGCGAAGGCATTGACATCGTCCGTGTCGACGACCGTGAAGTGCCAGTCGAGCTCGGGGCGATGGCTCTGCCCGGCGAGTTTCCTGCCCAGCTGCTGCACATAATCCTGCAGCGCGGGGTCGTCGTACTGTCCCATCTGCTGCACGATCTGGACGTGCATCTGCTGGCCGATCTTGACCTCGTCGGCTTTCGACATCAGCGCGACCTCACTGCGCCCCGATACCGGGTTGGTCGCGCACGCCGCCAGTACGGCGGTCGACAGCAGCAAGGGTATCCAGTTACGTTTGCGGCAGCCCATGTGTTCCTCCTCGCGATGACCCGGGAACGCTCGGACTTCAAAGCCTGCAGGTCGCCGCGCGTCCAGCATAGTGGGTCGCCCGCGGGCTGCCACGTCGCTCATGAGGCCATGCGCAGGTTTCGACGCCGCCGGGCGGGAAAAGTTGTGGCTCGGACGTGACAGAGGCGCCCTGCGGCGCCTCTGTCGATGTCGCTGCTCTCGTCGGACGATCGCTACCGGGCGGCTATCGCGTACCGCTTGCGGAACTTGTCGACGCGGCCACCGGTATCGACGATCTTCTGCTTGCCCGTATAGAACGGATGGCAGCTGGAACAGACCTCGATCTGGAGGTCGTGGCCGAGGGTCGAACTGGTCGCGAAGGTGTTCCCACAGGTGCAGGTCACCGTGGTCGCCTTGTATTCGGGGTGAATGCCGGCCTTCATGACAGTGGTCTCGCTCGTGCCTGACCAGAGGCACCAGAAAAAGGGGGCGCAGTCTAACGAGGCGCGTCGCCGCCGACAAGCGGCTCCGGGCAGCGGACTCGTGGCCGCGCGGAACCCGGCGGCCGCAGGTTCCGGCTTCCCGCCGCAACCGAGCTGTCGAGGGTGGCCCGCCGTGCCCCGGCACGGGCCTTCAAGTACGCGAATCGATTCTGGTTTTTTCCTTATCCACAAAAGCTGTGGATAACTCTGTGGACGAGGCGCCGGTCCAGGATGCGGGACCGGGAAAATGCCGATTTGCGACGCTTTGACTAAAAAATGACCAGCCTTTTTCAGCCTGCTAAATCAAAGGCTTATTCAATGTTACTTAAGGCATGAGGCTAAGAAAGTCACGAAAGTCGCGGTCATCGCCACGGGATTGCCACCTGTGTAAAAGCCTCAAGTGCCTGATTGATGGGGCCGAACCGGAAAGTCCTCGCCACGGACCGGATCGCGGGCATGCAGAATTGTGTCCAGCCGTATTTCAGCCTGCCGGCCGTCGGGCCGCAGTGCGATCAGGAATTCCCCGTCCGGTCGCGTCCGGATATCCAGCGGCAGCACCATCTCGAGATGCGACATGCCATCGGGGTCGCGCCAGTTCAACAACAGCTTGCGGCGGCGCAGGATGGCGATCTCGTACAGGTCGTGCAGGTCGCAATCGATGATGCGGTATTCGCTCATGCGGTGGCGACCCGCGTCAGCGACCCATCCGGCGACGGCAGGAATTCGGCCATCAGGTCGTTCAGAAAATCGAAGCCCGAGGACGTGGGCATCCAGCGGGAGCCGCTGCGAGCCACGAGCCCGCGTGCACGAAGCCGCTCGAGCGTGCCTTCAACCGTGGCGAAGCCGAGGCCGGTCGCCATGACGAACTCCGATTCCAGGAAACCGCCTCGCAGCCGCAGGGCGTTCAGCATGAATTCGAACGGCAGGTCCCCTTCCGGGACGGCCGACACTCGCGCGGTGTCCTCGTGTGCGGCGACGGCGGCCAGGTACGCCCGCGGACTGCGGATCCGCTCCGTCCGCAGCACCGTTCCTGCAACCGTCAGCTTGCCATGCGCGCCGGCACCGATGCCCGCGTAGTCCCCGTACCGCCAGTAGTTCAGGTTGTGGCGGCACTCGCGACCGGACCTCGCGAACGCTGAGACCTCGTAACGCTCGAAGCCACTCCCGGCCAGCAGGGCACAGCACGCAGACTGCATCTCATAGACGTCGTCCTCGACTGGCAGTTGCGGCGGCCGGGCATGGAAAACCGTTCCGGGCTCGAGCGTGAGCTGGTACAGCGACACGTGGGCCGGTGCCAGCGCAACGGCGGCGCGCGCATCGCGCAGGGCGTCGGCGACCGTCTGACCCGGGAGCGCGTACATCAGGTCCAGATTGAAATTGTCGAGCCCGGCGGCCTGGAGCTGCTCCACAGCCCGCACCGTGTCCTGCGGCGTGTGAATCCGGCCCAGCGCCCGCAGTGCCGCGGGGTCGAAGCTCTGCGCACCCAGCGAGACACGGTTGATTCCTGCCGCCCGGTACTCCAGGAAACGGCCACCGTGCTCGATCGTGCCGGGATTGGCTTCCAGCGTCACTTCGGCCTCGCTGGTGACCGGCAGACGCTTGTGGACCGCTTCGAGGATTGCCCCGATCGCCGCCGGCGGGAACAGGCTGGGCGTTCCCCCGCCGAAGAAGATCGTCGTAACGTGCCGCCCGTCGCAGCGTGCGGCCTCCCGGTCCAGGTCGTGTTCCAGCGCGGCGACATAGGTGTCGGTGGGCATCGCCGCGGGCACGGGATGCGAGTTGAAATCGCAATAGGGGCATTTCCGTATGCACCACGGAACGTGGATGTACAGGCCGATGCCCGGGCGCGTCATGAAGCTATCTTACGCCCCGTCAGCGACCCGTCCCGACCGTATTCGCGACTGGCTTGATTCCCGGATTGCGCCGTGACAGTCTGCCCGTCGAGAAATTGGGGACGACTACAACTCCTTCGAGATCAACCGATGCCAACGAAATTCCAGCTCACGAACCTCGCAACGGGCAAGGCCACCGAATTCGAAGCGATCCCGGGTACGCTCGGCCCCGACGTACTGAACATATCCTCGATCAACAAGGATCACGGTGTCTGGACGTTCGATCCGGGGTTCATGGCCACGGCATCGACGGAGAGCCGGATCACGTACATCGACGGCGATAAGGGGGTTCTTCTCTACCGCGGATATCCCATCGAGCAGCTGGCCGAGAAGAGTTCATTCATCGAGGTGGCCTATCTGCTGCTGAACGGCGAGCTGCCGAGCGCGGCACAGCTGCAGACATTCACGCAGTCGATCACGCGGCACACCATGCTGAACGAGACGCTGCTGAAGTTCTTCAGCGGCTTCCACTACGACGCGCACCCCATGTCGATGGTTTCCGCCGTGGTGGCATCGATGGCTGCCTTCTATCACGATACGACCGACATCGATGACGCGCGTCACCGCGAGATCTTCGCTCACCGCATCGTCGCCAAGATCCCGACCATCGCGGCGGCCGCCTACAAGCATTCCGTGGGGCAGCCGTTCGTCTATCCGCGCAACGACCTCGACTATTGCGCGAACACGCTGCGGATGTTCTTCGGTGTTCCCTGCGAGCCGTACGACGTCGATCCACTGGCCGCCGAGGCGCTGGACCTGCTGTTCATCCTGCACGCGGACCACGAGCAGAACGCCAGCACCTCGACGGTGCGGCTGGCCGGCAGTACCGGCTGCAACCCCTACGCGGCCATTTCGGCCGGTGTTTCTGCGCTCTGGGGGCCGGCACACGGCGGCGCCAACGAAGAAGTGCTCGAGATGCTCGAGGAGATCGGCACCGTTGCGAACATCCCGGTGTTCCTCGACAAGGTCAAGGACAAGAATTCCAATGTCCGGCTGATGGGTTTCGGCCATCGCGTCTACAAGAACTTTGATCCGCGCGCGAAGATCATCCGTGCGATGTGCCACCGCGTTCTCGGCAAGCTGGGCCGGGCGGACAATCCGCTTTTCGAGCTGGCTCTGCGACTCGAGGAGATCGCGCTGCGTGACGAGTATTTCGTGTCGCGCAAGCTCTATCCGAACGTCGACTTCTACTCCGGCATCATCTACAGCGCCCTCGGGATTCCGAGATCGATGTTCACGGTGATGTTTGCGATCGCGCGCACGGCGGGCTGGGTGTCTCACTGGCAGGAAATGATTTCGGACCCCGCCATGAAGATCGGGCGGCCGCGGCAGCTGTACCGTGGCGCCGTGAAGCGCGACTACGTGCCGCTGTCGGGGCGCAGCTGATCGCCGACCGGGCCCGCGGCGAGCAGGTCCTCTATCTCCGCGGTGGTGGCGCGGCGCATCGGGCGCCCGTCGACCGGGCTGATGGGTGCCTGGCGCAGGCCGACCTCGGGAAAGACCGTTGCCTCGATGTCATGGCCGGCGATCTCCAGCCGCAGCGCGGGATAGGAGACCGGCTCGTCGCGCTGGGACCGTGGCTTGAAGCGGCGTGCGACGAGGCGGTGCGCAATTCCCGCGTCGAGCAACGCGAGCACGACCGACTCCACCGAATCAGCGAAGACGTGCAGCTCGATGTCGGCATGCGGCGTCGCGGTGCCCGACAGCACGGGTCCGACGAGCCGCGGATGGAACCTGCCGAGCAACCGCATCGCGGCGAGTGCGGCGCGGCGCAGCGCGGCCAGGTCCGTGGCATGCCGGTCCGCGCTGAACAGCCGCTGGCGGTCCACCAGCGCTGATTCGATTTCGACGTTCGTCGGCAGAACCGCGTGTTCCGTCACGCCGAATCGCTCGGCGGCCTTTCGTTTGGCGGTGCCGAAGTCGTCGACGCCATGCTCGATCATCAGGCGCGCGGCCTCTTCGGCTACCGCCCGTCGCAACAGATCGCCACGTACGGAACGCTTCACGCGCGGTACCCCTGTCCGGTCGCGTAACGGCCGCGGTTGCGCGACCATCCCGGTGCTGCTTCAGAAAAGTGACTCGTCATCCTGCGGGCCACCGTGGTCTTCGTCGCGGCCGCCGCTGCCGGCGGCTGCCGGCAGCCGATCGGCGAGGAAATACTCGAACACGGCGTCCGGGTCGCCGGTCGCCGCCATGCGGCCGGTCTCCGGGTCGATGCGCGCCGTCACCACACCCTCCGGCATGGGCAGGCGGTGCTGGGCGCGTCCGGCGAGCGCCTCACGCATGAAGTAGATCCACATCGGCAATGCTGTTCTGCTGCCCTCCTCGTTGGCGCCGAGTGACCGCTCCTGGTCGAAGCCGACCCAGGCCGTGGCGACGATATCCGCATTGAATCCCGAGAACCAGGCATCTCGCCGGTCGTTGGTGGTACCGGTCTTGCCGGCAATGTCGTCGCGCCTGAGTGCCAGGGCGCGCCGTGCGGTGCCACGCCGGATCACGTCCCGCATCATGTCGGTCATGATGAAGGCGTTGGCCGGCGAAATGACGGCCGGGGCGCGGCGCGCCGCATCGATCATCGGGAGATTGCCCTCCACGGCCTCCATGTTGAGCGCGGCGGCAGCCCCGGATCCGCCGGCGATCGTCGAGGGTGGCAACGCGGCGCCGCTCAGTTCGCCCGTCCTTTCGCTGATCGGCTGGGAACCGGAGCACTCGCGACAGGCGAGCCTGGGTTCCGCGCGCATCAGAACTTCGCCATGGCTGTCCTCTACACGATCGATCAGGTACGGCTCGACCAGGTACCCGCCATTGGCAAAAGCCGCATAGCCGGTGGCGAGTTCCAGCGGCGACAACTGCGCGGTGCCGAGCGCGGCCGTCAAGTCCCGCGGTACGTGCTGCGCCGGAAAGCCGAAGCGCCCGACGTAATCGAGCGTGTAGCCCACGCCAAGGCTGCGCATCACGCGGATCGAAACGAGATTTCGCGAGCGGACGAGGGCTTCCCTGAGCCGCGTCGGGCCGTAGAACCGGCCCTCGTTGTTCTCGGGGCGCCAGTCGCCAGCTTCGCCGGATTCGAACACCACCGGTGCATCCAGGATGATCGACGCCGGCGTGAAGCCACGCTCGAGCGCTGCGGAATAGATGAATGGCTTGAAGGCGGAGCCCGGCTGCCGGCGCGCCTGGGTGACCCTGTTGAAGCCCGCTGAGTAGTAATCGAATCCGCCCGACAGCGCCAGGATCGCTCCATCGGTGGGGTCCAGCGCCACGATCGCGCCCTGGGCGCTCGGCACCTGCGTGAGCAAGGCACCGCCCGGGCCGTTCGGCAGCACGTAAACCACGTCACCCCTCGAAACGACGTCAGCCGGCTTTCGCGGTATCGGCCCGAGATTGCCTGCGGCATCGACGCGACGGGCCCATTTCATCGACTCCCAGGCGACGTCGAATGCGCCGCGGTTGCGGGTCACGACCTGTACGGACTGCGGGCCCATGCTCGTGACGATGCCCGGCACCAGGCCGCCGACCACGGGGAAGCGCTCCAGCGCCTCGCCGATGACCGTTGGCGCCGCGTCCGCCACCGCCGGCAGCCGCGCCGCCGGCCCGCGAAAGCCGTGGCGTCGGTCGTACTCGAGGACGGTGCTGCGAAGTGCGACGTCCGCGGCCCGCTGCATGCGCGCATCGACCGTCGTGACGACGCGAATGCCCTGCGAGTAGAGCTTCTCGCCATAATCCTTGGCGAGTGCGAGCCGCACCAGTTCGGCGACATACGGCGCATCGACTTCGACACGCGGGCCGAATACCTCGCCCGTCACCGGCTCCCGGACCGCCTTCTGGTAGGCCGGCTCGTCGATGTAGTCCAGCTCCAGCATGCGCCGCAGGACGTATGCACGACGCTGCGCCGCGGCGGTCGGGTTCGCCACGGGATTGAAGCGTGATGGGGCCTGCAGGACGCCAGCCAGCAGCGCCGCCTCCGGTATCGTCAGTTCGCCGATGCGCTTACCGAAATAGGTCTCCGCGGCCGCCGCGAAGCCATAGGCGCGCTGACCGAGGAACTGCGTATTGATGAAGAGCGTGAGGATCTCTTGCTTGGTGAGCTGGGTCTCGAGCTGCAGCGCGAGAATGATTTCCCGAAGCTTGCGCCGCAGCTTGCGTTCGCGCGTGATCAGTGTCGTTCTGACCAGCTGCTGCGTCAGCGTGCTGCCACCCTGCGTGGCGTCGAGCGTGGTCGCGTAGACCAGCAGGGCCCGGGCCATGCCCTGCCAGTCGATGCCCGGATGGTCGAAGAACCGGTCGTCCTCCGCCGCCAGCACCGCATGAACGACCACGGGCGGTATGTCCTCGAATCGCACCGGTACGCGGCGCTGCTCGCCGATCTGCCCGAGCAGGTGGCCATCACGGCTGTAGACCCGCAGCGGCACCTGCAGCTGCAGATTCTTCAGCGCCTCGACCTCCGGCAGTGTCGGCTTCAGGAAGTAATAGACACCGAGTGCCGCCAGGCAAAGTGAGCCCACGGCACCGATGAGGATGTTGGCGACCCAGTAGAGGCGCTGGCGGGTTCGTCGATTCACTGATCTCGAAACTGAGGAATGCCGGGCGTTGCACCCGGTGTCCATAGTAGCCGTGACCGTCGCGGAGCGCATTCATCAACAGCGTCCCCGGGGCCGGCCCGCGGGTTCCGCCGGTTGGCACGACCGTTCAAGTCCGTGACGGTGTCGGCAGTGTCGCCCGCTGGCCACGGTGCAGCATCCAACCGGCGAGCGGGAGGCAAGCGCGCTCCGGGCCGGGGGCGGATGCGATGATGTATCGGCGAGCGCTTGAGTGCGCATCCATGGGTCGGGAGCGGTGACATCGAATACGCCAGGCGGTCCCGGGGTCGCAGATTCTATTTAACAACTGCTTACTATATAGTTGGCGCCAAACTTGATCCGGATCAGCGCGTAGGTAACGCAAGTTCCTGTTCCGAGAAGGAAATCATTCTGTGCTGAACCTGCCGAAGCTCTCCCTGGGATCACGTAACAGACCCCTTATCGGTCTCGATATCACGACGTCTTCGATCAAGCTGATCGAGCTCACCCAGAGTGGCGATCAGTATCGCGTCGAGTCCTATGCTGCCGAGCCGACGCCGCATGGCTCGGTGAACGAGAAGGCGATCGTGGACGCCAACATGGTGGGTGATGCGATCCGCCGTGCGACGCGGCGTGCTGGCGTCAGGGGCAAGGACTGTGCGGTCGCCATCAGCGGTGACGCCGCGATCACGAAAGTCATCCAGATGCCGCGTTCGCTGGCCGATTCCGACCTCGAACAGCAGGTCGAGATGCAGGCCGACCAGTACATACCGTTCCCGATGGAGGAGGTCAGCTACGACTTCGAGGTGATCGGAGCCTCGGAGAAGGATCCGGACATGCTGGACGTCCTCCTTGTGGCGACGCGATCCGAGAACGTCGAGCAGCGCATCGCCGCGGTTGTGGCGGCCGGGCTGGAGGCACGGGTCGTGGACGTCGAGGCGTTCGCACTGGAAAACGCCTGCCGGCTGATGACCCATCAGATGCCGGATGGAGGTGTCGGTCGCCACATCGCCGTGGTCGATTTCGGCGCGAGTACGACCACGTTCAGCGTGTTGAAGGACCTCAAGGTCGTGTACACGCGGGACTTCAATTTCGGGGGGCAGCAGCTCACCGAGGAAATCATGCGGACGTACGGCCTTTCCATGGAGGAGGCAGGCCGGGCCAAGAAGGAGGGGGGGCTGCCGTCCAACTATCAGCCCGAGGTCCTCGATCCGTTCATCGACGACATGACCCAGCAGGTCAGTCGGTCCCTGCAGTTCTATCTGGCCCTGGGCAGCGGCCGCGAGCAGCCCGAAAAGATTCTCGTGTGTGGCGGCTGCGCGAACATTCCGGGCGTTGCGGAAATGATCGCCAGTCGGGTGGGTATACCGGCGGAGCGTGGTGATCCCCTCGGGCAGATGAAGATCTCGTCCCGGGCCCGCACGCTCGGAGTGCACCGGGATGCCACGGCGTTGTTGACCGCCTGCGGCCTGGCCCTGCGGAGCTTTGACGAACATGCCAAGTATTAACCTGCTGCCCTGGCGCCAGGATCTCCGCAAACGCCGACAGCGGGAGTTTGCGATCGGCACGGTCGCTGCTCTCGCGCTCGCTTTTCTCGTCGCATTGCTCGGCCGGTTCACCGTGGATTCGATGATCAGCGCCCAGCAGCGGAAGAATGACCTGCTGCGAACCGAGATCGCCGCCCTCGACCGGCAGATCGAGGAAATCCAGACACTCGAGGAACAGAAGCGGCAGATGCTGGCACGCATGGAGATCATCGAGAGGCTGCAGCGCAGCCGCCCCGAGATCGTCCACCTGTTCGAGCAGATCGTCCGCTGCCTTCCCGAGGGCGTCTATCTGAATTCCGTGAAGCAGAACGGACGCAGGCTCGAGATCTCCGGGGTGGCGCAGTCGAGCACGAGAGTCTCCTCGCTGATGCGGAACATCGACGCTTCGGACACGCTGTCGGCACCGGAACTGAAGATCATCCAGACGCGCAGGGACAATGCACCGGGCGCGGAGTTCACACTCCTCGCGCAGCTGCGTGTGCGTGATTCCGAAGTGGCGACGGAGGGTACGGCACCCTCACAGTCCGCCTCCAGATCGACCCGGGGGGCCAGCCGATGAACTGGTTGGAGCAACTTCGGCGGCTCGATCCTCGCGACGTGGGACGATGGCCGCTGCCGTTCAGGATTTCCGCCATCGCGCTGGTTTTCGTCGTCGCGGTCTGCCTGCTCTTCTATTTCTTCGTGTGGACCGGCAATGTGCCGACCCTGGAGAAGGCGCGTGGTGAACAGGCCACCTTGGGGTCCACCTTCGAAGAAAAACAGGCGAAAGCCGCCAATCTCGAGGCCTACAAGCAGCAGCTGGTGGAAATCGAGCGAACGTTCGGCGCGATGCTGCGGCAGCTGCCCGGCAAGACCGAGGTCCCGAACCTGCTCGTCGACATCTCGCAGACGGGCCTGGCCGCCGGACTCCGGGAGCGGCTCTTCCAGCCGGGCACGGAATCCCGCAAGGACTTCTATGCCGAGCTGCCGATCAAGATCCGTCTGACGGGTGGCTACCATGAGTTCGGCGAATTCGTGAGCGGCATCGCGGCGCTGCCACGCATCGTGACGTTGCATGACATCCAGATCACACGTCCGGGTGGCCGTGGCGCTGAAGGCCTGCAGCTCGATGTGACGGCGAAGACGTACCGTTACCTCGAGGAATCCGAGCTCCAGCAGCAGGAGGCGGAAACCAAGGCCAAGTCGCGCAAGAGCAGGAAGAGACGATAAGGCGGGACCTGCATGTTGAAGTCAGGGAGAATCTCGGCGGCACTGGCCGGAGCGGTGCTGGCAGTACTCGGGCTCACCGGTTGCTCGGACGGGCTCGATGAACTCCGCGCGGAGATCAAGGCCGCGAAGGAGCGGCCGGGTCGGCGGATCAAGCCACTGCCCGACGTGAAGCCGTACGAGACGTTCGTCTACTCAGCGAGCGACCTCAGGTCGCCGTTCCTGGTGAGCCTCGAATCCGGCGATGCGCCATCCGGGCCGAGGCCGAACGACAAGCGTCCCCGGGAGTTCCTGGAGCAGTATTCGCTGGACACATTGAGAATGGTCGGGACACTGCGCATGCGTAATGCGATCTACGGTCTCGTCCAGACGCGGGACGGGCTCATTCATCGCGTACTGCCGGGCAATTATCTCGGCCAGAATGACGGCCGCGTCATCTCGGTGACCGACTCGCGCATTTCCGTGATCGAGATCGTTCCCGATGGCCTAGGTGGTTATATCGAGCGCCCGGCTGCGGTTGCACTCGCCGATTGATTTCTGGGAGTACGTCTGATGCTTTTCAATGACCGGGCAGCAGAGTTGGTCGCGCGTTGTGGACGAACCATCGCGCGCGGCTTCGCCGGCGTGCTGGCCTCCATCGTGCTGGCCGCGCCGACCCAGGCCGGCGGTACGCAGCTCACCGCGATCGAGGTCGTGCCGAGGGACGGCCAGGGCCTCGAGGTGCGGCTCAAGACGACGGGTCCGGCGCCGCAACCGCAGGCGTTCACCGTGGATCGCCCGGCACGCCTCGCGATCGATCTGGCAGACGTCTCCCTGGCCCTGGCCTCGAAGCGCGTTGACGTCGGCGTCGCCGGCGTGGACAACATCGTGGCGGCCGAAGCCGGCGGCCGGACACGCGTGGTGTTCAATCTCGATTCGCTGGTGCCGTACACGGCGCGGGCCGAGGGAGACGCCGTCATCGTGTCCCTCGGCGGGCAGGCCCGCGCCGCGGCGCCCGCTGCCGCCGCGACCGGTTCCCGGCGTGTCGCGGGCATCGACTTCCGGCGTGCGCCGGATGGGGCCGGTCGGGTCATTGTGCAGCTGACCGACCCGGGGACGCCGGCCAATCTGCGCCAGGAAGGCAACCAGATCATCGTCGACTTCACCAGCACGCAGCTCGACGAAGACGCCATGCGGCGTTACGACGTGGTCGATTTCGCTACACCCGTGACCCGCATCGATGCCACACGCGTCGGTTCCAGTGCGCGGCTCGTGGTGACGGCAGCCGGTGCGTTCGATCAGATGGCGTACCAGTCGGAGAACCAGTACGTCATCGAGGTCAAGGAGAAGTCGAAGCTGCAGCTGGCCGAGGAGAAGAAGGAATATTCCGGCGAGCGGCTCACGCTGAACTTCCAGGACATCGATGTTCGCGCGGTGCTGCAGCTGCTCGCGGACACCAGCGGCCAGAACATCGTCGTCAGCGACACCGTGCGTGGCAGTCTGACTCTGCGCCTGCAGAACGTGCCCTGGGACCAGGCGCTCGACATCGTCCTGAAGACCAAGGGCCTGGACATGCGCAAGGATGGCAACGTCATCCTGGTGGGGCCGGCGGCCGAGATCGCCGCACGCGAGAAGGCCGAACTCGCTGCACG
>CAYWMY010000013.1:0-19551 GCA_964459405.1 uncultured Steroidobacteraceae bacterium
GATCTGCGCGGACACGCGGGCGTCCGGCACTTCTTCAACTACATCATGAAGATGACGACGGCGAACTCGCATCACATCTCCAACCACATCGTGAACATCGATGGCGACCGGGCCACCGGGACGTGCTATGCAATCGCGATGGCCAACACCCCGAAGGACGAGGAGATCTTCGCCACGGTGCACTACGACGACGTCTACGTGAAGGTGAACGGCCAGTGGAGGTTCGCCCAGCGCCGGCTCTGGCCGCACACCAAGGCCAAGCTGGAAGCGCTGCCACCGGCGCCGGCGCTCGCGCGCTAGGCCGCTCAGCAGACAGCCCAGACCCGACTGCGCCGTACGGTGCGGCCTCGGCGGGAACGCCCGAGGCCGCACGTGGCTGCAAGCGAGGCAATGCACCGGCGTTGAGCTGTCGCGGGCGTGCAGGATTTCCCCCGCGCAGGCGTGAAGGTTTCCGCGCGGGACGAGGGGCCCTCCCTCCACAGCCCGCGCGTGGGGCACCGTCACCCCGGGGCAGGGTGAATGCCCCCGATCTCCCGGCGTCAGGGCATCAGCTCAGGTCTTGTTCCAGACGATCTCGAACGGGGAGACAGTGCCAGCCGTCGTGTGCCGGAGGCTCTTGAATCGCCATCCATCCGGCGTGCGCACATACTCGTCGTTGTAGATCCCGACCATGAAGAAGCTCGGCGACTCACGCGTCGGCTGAGCCACCCCGATCATGTGCCAGTCGCCCGTCGCGGTGTCGCCCGTCACTTCGATGACGGGATTGGTCACGATGTGCATCGTGAAGGGGAAGACGTCGAAGCTCTGGTACAGCTTGCGGATGCCTTCTCTGCCCTCCGCGCGTCCCCAGGTCCCTGCATCCCAGGCACCGTCTTCCGTGAACAGGCCCGAGACTCCATCGGGGTCGTAGACCACCTGGTAGTCGCGTGTCGGGCTGTTCCAGCCGCCGTCACAATACCGGGAATACAGCGCCTTGAGCTTCTTGATCGCGGCAATGTCTTCCGACAGCTTCAGTCTGTCCTCGATCCGCTTCAGTCTCTCTTCGACCGTCTCGCTCATGACCGTATTCCTCCTCGGGGTCTCGACAGTGGGCAAACAGGGGCGTTCACCATTTCCGGACTGACTGCTGGCAGTCGCGCGGGCTGCGACGCAGAGACCGGCCCGGCTCGCGGCAGGATGGGCGCCCGCCTCGCCGACCCTCCGGCGCGAGCGCGGCGAGGTCCTCTTCCTTCGTGATATCGCAGGCGATGGCCTCGGCGCCGGAAATGCCCGCGGCCTTGCCATGGAGTCTTCCCATCGTCTGCCCCTATGGCCAGTTGCGCTGGCTGCTGAAATCCGCATCGCCGCGCGCGCCCATGATCCGCTGCAGGGCCGGCGTCTCGCGCAGGAAGGAATCAGCGGCGGGATCCGTGCGGGCCCAGTCGATCAGCTCGCGGCGCTTCGCGATCTTCCAGCCGGCGCCGCGATCCTCGTAGCGGTCGATGTAGCGACCCGCGACAAACAGGTCCTTGTCGACGCCGTCCTCGGCGAGGCGGTGCCACGCGATGAAATAGACCTCGCCGTGCGCGACCTTGCCTTCGACCTTGATCTGCACCTGGCCGATCAGGTGCTGGCTCGCCACGAGTTTCGCGAGAAAGCCCTGCGCGAAATCCACGAATCCCATCGCATCGCCCATGTACAGCCCGCAGTCGTCCCAGGCGTCGTCGTGGAACACACTGCGCTGCAGTTCCGGCAGCAGCCGGTCCTGCGCACGCATGTAGTTGCAGACGAGCTCGTAGATGTCGCGCCGCGCCGCGAGGTCGCGCACCTCGGCCTCCAGATCGAATCCGCTCACTGGCCGGCCTCCTGGCTGATGAGTGGGAGGGAAACGGGGACTTTCTTCATTTCCCGCGATGGCGATGCTGGACGCGCGGGCTGTTGACTGGCGCTCAGCTCTTCCAGAACCGGTAGACGGGATCGTCCTTGCCGTAGCAGCCGCGTGTCTTCAACGACTCGAACATGCCGTCGGTCTGATGCGTCGTGGGCAGCGTCATGGTCCAGTCCGACACCCAGGTGCGGCTCAGGATCTTCCACACGCCCTTGCGGCGCTCGTAAGTATCGACATACCGGCCGCCGCTGATGACGTCGTTGCCGCCGGCCGTGATGGTCGCGATGCCGTAGCTCTCGCCCACGGCGCGGTCGCCATCGACTTCGTACCACTCGTTCGCGACCGAGTGGAAGCAACGCTCGAGATTGGCACGCACGAACCCGGTGATGCCGCGCGCGAACTCGGGACCGCTGCCGTTGATGACACCCGAGATGACCGTGGAGTCCTCGTGGAAGATCGACAGCAGCAGTTCCGTGTCCGCGCGGTCGACACCTCGGGCGTAGGCCATGCCCAGGTCGTGCAGCGCCTGCTTCGACAGCGCCACGTCGATGTCCCTGTCACTGATGCTGGTCGCCATGCGGCCGTCTCCTGAACGTTCAAAACGGGCTGCGCCCTGCGCGAGCAGCACGCGCCCGGGGTCCGCCGCGCCCTGCCCGCCGCGGGGCACGTAATTCGTGAGCGCCACGGTGGGATCGCTCCACACGGCCGTGCTCGGCCGGTTGATGTTCCAGTCCAGGACATACTGGCGATGAGTGAGGCGCCATTCGCCGCCGCGGCGCGCATGCCGGTCCAGATAGCGGCCCCCGACGAGGCGCTGCACGGGACCCTGCTCCGTGGCCTGCTCCATGTACGCGATCACGTAGCTCTCGGAGCAGGCCTCATCGCCGTGCACCGCGATCCACTCGTTGCAGGTACGGTGCAGCGTGACCGGCTGGCCCTTCTGCGCCGCGGCCAGCACCGCCACCAGCTCGCTGGCCGGTCCCGCGAAGAAACCGTAGTCCACCGTGGCATCCGCGTGATAGGCCGAACCCAGCAGGTTTGCATCGGCGCGATCCACGCCGCGGCTGTGCACCGCGAGCACGTTCGCGATGGCCTGGCGGCTCACCAGATCCGCGAGCGCGGCGTTGACGTGATCGGGCCGTCGACCCATGGGTTCCCCTTGTCTGTCGCCGGGCGGTCCCGCGCAGAGCCACCCGTGATCGCTCGCGGTCATGGTAGCCAGAAAACAGCCTCGTGCGTACCGAACGCACGAGGCCGGATCGTCGTTCTGCCTGTTCCCGGCGATGCCGCCTCTGGCCTGCGGCATCGCACCCCATGCCGGGCGGCGGTCCCCGGTGCGCGGGCACCGGGGACGCCACCCTCATCGTTCAGACTAGAACTCGTACTTCAGCAACAGGCCGTACTCGCGCGGCGGCGCGTACTGCGTGAGGCCCAGCGTACCGGGCAGCTCGAGCACGTTGGCGATGTAACGATTGTCGAACAGGTTGCGCGCCCACACGCCGATCGTGATGTTGCTGTCCGTCGGCCTGTAGTCGACGTTGGCGTTCACGAGGTGCATCGGCTGAATGCGCGCACGCGCCACGTCCTCGATCGAACTCAGCAGCTTCGAGCTCTGGTACGTGTACTGGACGTTCACGCGGGCATCGCCCGGGCCAACCGGGAAGATGTACTCGGCGCCCGCCGCCGTGGTCCACTTCGGCGCGTTCTGCATGCGCTCGCCATGCATGTCGAGCGTGCGGATCGTGCCGGGTGCCGCATAGTTCGTCGTGTTGTAGATGAACTTGTCGTACTTGGCATCCAGATACGCCGCCGAGGCGGTCAGCGTCAGGCCGTCGGCGGGCACGGCGGTGAGCTCGAGTTCGGCGCCCTTGATGGTCGCGGAGCCGACGTTCAGGATGGTGTTGCCCTGCAGCGTGCCGAGGAAGTAGATCTGCGCGAGCTGCAGATCCTTGTAGTCGGTGTAGAACACCGCGAGGTTGCTGCGCACGCGGCGATCCATGAAGTCGGCCTTCATGCCGAGCTCGAACGTATCCACCGTTTCCGGACCGTAGGGACCGATGTCCTGTGCAACGCCGATACGGCCCGAGAAGCCGCCGGACTTGAAGCCGCGCGCCCAGGTCAGGTACGCGAGCTGGTTCTCAGCGAACTTGTAATCGAGCCCGAGTTTCCAACCCACCTTGTCCCAGCTCTTCTTGCCCTTCGGCGGGGCCACAGTGCCCAGATCGATCATCGCCCCGCCGGCAGAATCCGTGCCCTCGAAGGTCACAGCACCGCTCGGGGCGAGCGAGGTTGCGGTCGAAGCCACCATCTCGGTCTTCTCGTGCGTGTAGCGCACGCCGGCCTGGAAGCGCAGCTTGTCCGTGAAGTTGAAATAGCTCTGCGCGAACAGCGAACCGGACCAGTGGTCCTGCGGGTTCAACTGATACAGGCCCATGAGACCCTTGGTGTACGAGTCGTCGGCCAGGTCGTACGTCGCACCGCCACCGAAGTCGATACGCAGATGCTGGTAGTGGTTGTAATGCGTCTTCATGGCGAAGCCGCCCACCAGCAGTTCCCAGCGATCGGTTGGCTTGATGTTCGTGCGCAGCTCCTGGCTGATCTGGTAGCCCTGCGTGCGGCGCTCGGTGTCGATCAGGAAGGCCGGCGTGCCGTCCTGGTCCGTGTACTCGAACAGCTTGAAGCCCTTGTAGCCCGTGATCGCCGTGACATCGCCGATCGCGGTGTCGGTCCAGTTCAGCGTCAGGTTGCCGTACAGCGTATCCATGTCGCTGCGGTCGGGGATCTGTTCACCGTCGTCCGTCCGGTAGTTGGCCGCGGACAGATACTTGTCCGGCGCGCTGCAGCGCCCGCCATCCGGGGGACACGGCGAGACGTACATGTTGCGCCAGCCGGCGGGAACGAATTCAGCATCAGCGGGAATACCGAGCGCGGCATTGCCGGGCCGGTCACCGGCGATCACGGTCGGCGAGCCGTTGCGCGCACGATCGTATTCCGCGGTGAGGGTCGCGTCGAAGTTGTCGCCGGGCGTGAACTTCAGCGCGCCGCGGAACACCGAAACGTTGCGGCTGCCGATGTCCGAGCCGTCGATGATGTTGGTCACCCAGCCGTCGCGCCGGTCGTTCTGCACCGTGAAGCGGGCGGCCACCGTGTTCGAGAACGGCACGTTCAGCGTGGCGCTGGCCGCCATGCGCTCCCAGTTGCCGTACATCAGGCTGACCTTACCGCCGAACTCATCCTGCGGCTGCGTGTTCACGACGTTGACGACACCACCCGTGGTGTTCGCGCCGAACAGCGTGCCCTGCGGGCCGCGCAGGACTTCGATGCGTTCGACATCGGCGAGATCGAGCAGCGCGCCCAGGGAGAAGAACTGCGGCACGCCGTCGGTGACGATGGACACCGTGTTACCGGCATACGGATCGGGCTCGAACACACCGATGCCGCGGATGTAGACGGCCGCCGTATTCGGCGTATTCGAGAAGGTGCCGATCTGCATGTTCGGCACCGTTCCCGACAGACCGTCGAGCCGCGCTGCGGCGAGATCCGAGAGGTCGTTCGACGTGACCGCAGCCACGGAGATCGGCACTTCCTGCAGGCTCTCGGCCTTCTTCTGCGCCGTGACCACGATGGTCTCGAGGCCGACGATCTCCTGCTCGGCCGCGAGTGCCGTGCTGCCGTAAACCCCGAGCAACAATGCGTGAACCGCAATCGCGACCCTGCGCTTGCTGCCTGAAACCAGAGAATGCTGCGCCATTGATGACTCCCGTGGCGGATGGTTGTCGACCGTTCGTCTATGTGGCGCGCACGCGACGCACCGGATGAGAATAATACCCAAGTTGACCGTGCCGGTGCCTTCCCGCTCGGGCCATCGAACCACCTTCTTAGACAAACAAAGCGCCACGAGGCAGCCTGCCGGCAACGGCCAGCGCACGACCGGAGCAACCGGCCCCCATCCACGTGTTGCGATGTGGCCACATCAGGATTGTTGCCAGCGCTGGCGTGGCGCAGAAGCCGCAAGCGCGGCACCCCCTGGCGCCATCCCGCCACACCCGCGCGCGGGACGCCGTGCCAGAATGCGCGCCCCCGATGCAACCCCTGGCAATGCAGGCGAACATGACCGAGATGTACCACCGCGCAGCACGCGAAGCGGAGGTCCCGCGCGACCGGCCGGCCTCATTCGTCGTCAACGGCTGGCCCGTGTTGATCTGCCATGCGGACGGCGTGTTCCGCGCGGTCATCAACCGCTGCACGCACGCGAGTTCGAGCTTCGACGGCGGGCGCCTGCGTCGCGGCTCCGTGATGTGCCCGCTGCACGGCGCACGTTTCGATCTCGCGAGCGGCAAGTGCCTGGGTGGACCGCATGCACCGCTCAGAGTGTTTCCCGTGCGCAGTGTCGACGGCTGGCTGGAAGTCGCGGTCCCGGATCGCGCGCCAGGGCCCGACGAGATGCCCGTGACGGCGGGTTGAAGCCCCGAGCGCGGTTCGCGCCGCGAGCGTCGATGACCGCAGCTGGCTCAGTGCGCGGTGCAGCAGGCGCCGCGCGACCGCGGCGCCAACGGCGTCACGACATTACTGCGCCGTCCAGCCACCATCGACGACCAGTTCGGTCCCCGTGATGTAGCTGCTGTCCTCGGACGCCAGGAAGTACGCGGCGCCCGCGATCTCCGCGGGTTCGGCGAGGCGCCCCATGGGTGTCGCCGCCGCGAACTGATCGACCAGGTCCTGGACCTTGCCCGCGAGCCCCTTGCTGACCATGTTCTGCATGCCCTTGCGCAGCAGGGGCGTCAGGCAGAAGGCCGGATGCATCGAGTTCACACGGATCGGCATGCGGTTCTGCGCGTACTCGATGGCCATGGCTTTCGTGAACGACCGCAGCGCCCCTTTGCTCGTGTTGTAGGGGGAGCAGCCGCTCATACCCACGAGCCCCAGCACCGAACTCATGTTGATGACCGAGGACCCGCCGCGCCGATCCCTGCCGCTCGAGGCGAGCAGTGCGGTGCAGGCCCGGGTGCCGAGGAACACGCCGTCAACGTTGATGGCCATCAGCCGCCGCCAGTCCGCAAGCTCGACGGTTTCGATGGCACCGGTCAGGTCGATGCCGGCGTTGTTGACGAGCACATCCAGACGCGCGTGCCGCTGCCGGAGGCCATCCACGGCACGGTGCCAGGCCGCTTCCTCGGTGACGTCGAGCTGCGCGTAGCCCGCACGGCCGCCGAGCCGGGCCAGCGTCTCCGCGACCTCCGCGGAGTCCGGCGCGTCGAGGTCGCCGAGCAGCACGTGCGCGCCCTCGGCCAGCAGACGCTCGGCGATCGCCAGTCCGATGCCGCGCAACCCGCCCGAAATCAGGGCAACCCGGCCGTCCAGTCCACTCACGCCACTCCCCTCCTGCTGATGGCCCCGGCCACGGCGGGCACCGGAACCCGGCCCGCAATCAGCCCTTCGCGGTCTTGACTGCGGCCAGCACTGGCGAGGGATCGAAATAGTAGGGCCGGATCTCGCAGACGCGATCGCCACGGAAGCGGAACATCTCGGCGATCTGCACGCGGCTGCCGCTCGCACCCAGCACCAGATCAAGGATCGCGACCACGTGGTCGTCGCCCTGCGTCAAGGCCTTGACCTCGAGGCTCGTGACGCTCATCGAGCTCATCACCCGTGTGAACAGCTCGCGCAGCGCTGCGCGGCCGCGGTACACGCCCGCGTAGGGCAGTGTGCTGGCCTCCGTAACATAGAAATCGTCTGTGAGCAGCGCCTCGGCACCGGCCCAGTCGCCCTTGCCTGTCGTGTCGTAGAGCGCGCGCGCGACCGCGAGCTGCTGTTCCCTGATGTCGGCCATGGAGATCCCCCCGGTTGAATACTTCTCAAGTCCAGCCCGCACCCGCGGACCAGCCGCGGCCGAGTGTCGCGATTTGCGCCCCGGCTGGCAAGACGGAGATCCGCGCAGGCTTCCCGCCGCCCCCCCGAACTGTCGTATGCTAGCCGGCATCCCGATCCCGCCTTCGAACACGTCCGCCCTGAATGGCGCAAAGGAGTCGACAGATGACCGAGAAGCAGCAGCCTTCCATCAACCGCCGTACCGTGCTCACAGGGGCCGGTGCCGCTGTGGCCGCCGTCGCCGTCGGTGCGCAGGGTTGCACGTCCTCACAAGGACAATGGGATCACGAAACCGACGTGCTGTGCGTGGGCAGCGGCGCGGCGGCCTGCACCGCGGCCATCACCGCCATCGACAGCGGGGCCCGTGTCATGCTGGTCGAAAAGATGCCGATGCTGGGCGGCACCACCGGCAAGTCGGGCGGTGTCGCCTGGATCCCGAACCACTTCATCCTGCGCAAGGAAGGCATCGAGGACAGGAAGGAAGACTGCCTGCAGTATCTGGCGCGCTATGCCTATCCGCAGATCTATGACGCGAGCAGCCCGACCCTCGGCCTGACCGAGGCGAACTACAAGCTGCTCGAGGCCTTCTACGACAACGGCTCGGTCGCGATCGACAAGCTGCAGGAGCTCGGTGCCTGCCAGTTCAAGGAGTTCCGGCTGTTTCACCTCGATCGCCCGGCGCCGGACTATGCCGATCACCTGCCCGAGAACAAGGTCCCGACGCGCCGCCCGCTCGATCCGGCCGTGGGTTCGGGCTCGAGCGGTGGTGGCGCCAGCCTCGCCGCCCAGCTCGCAGCGTGGCTGGAGAAGAAGGATGTGCCGATCCTGACGGAAACGCGCGTGACGCGCCTCGTGCTCGACAAGGGCCGCGTCATCGGTGTCGAGGCCGAGAGCGGCGGCAAGACCGTCCGCATCCGTGCGAAGCGCGGGGTCGTGTTCGGCACCGGCGGCTTCTCGCACAACGTCGATCTCGTCGATCGTCACCAGGTCGCGCTGTACGGATCCTGCGCCATGCCGGGCTCGACGGGCGATTTCATCGAGATCGCGCAGGAAGCCGGCGCGAAGATGGGCAGCCTGCAGCTCGCGTGGCGCACCCAGGTGCTGTTCGAGGAGGCGCTCGCGAATCGCGTACTGGGGCAGGGGGCCTTCGTGCTGCCCGGCGACTCGATGATCATGGTCAACAAGTACGGCCAGCGCGTGACCAACGAGAAGCGTTGCTACAACGACCGTACGATGGTGCATTTCACCTACGATCCGACGCGCGAGGAATATCCGAACCAGCTGCTGTTCATGCTGTTCGACGAGCGATCGATCGACGCCTTCGGTGGCGCCTTCCCGTTCCCGCTCGACAAGCGCGAGTCGCCCTACCTGATCGAGGGCAAGGACTGGGATTCGCTGTTCACCGCGCTCGGCGAGCGGCTGCAGAAGCTGCACGGCAAGAGCGGCGGCGTGGCGCTGGCGCCCGAATTCGCCGCCAACACCAGGGCCGCCATCAGCCGCTTCAACGGCTATGCGAAGAAGGGTGTGGATCCCGAGTTCGATCGCGGCAAGCAGCTGTATGACCGCGAGTGGCACGTGCTGTTCTCGGGCTGGCGCGAGGGAACCAGCCAGCCGCCGAACAACCACCCCAACATCACGATGCATCCTCTCGCCGACAAGGGCCCGTACTACGCGTTCATCCTCGCGGCCGGCTCGCTCGACACCAATGGCGGCCCGATCATCAACGAGAAGGCGCAGGTGCTGGGTCGCGGCGACCAGCCGATCGCGGGTCTCTACGGCGCGGGCAACTGCATCTCGAGTCCGTCACGCGCGGCCTATTACGGCGCGGGCGGCACGATCGGCCTCGCTGTGGCCTTCGGATACATCGCCGGAGTGAATGCCGCGAAGGAGACGTCGGCTTGAGGATGCGCGCGGCTCTGGTCGCGCTACTCGCGGCCTGGGTGGGCACGGCGCCGGCGATCGAGCCGGCGCCGCAGCCGGCGCGCAGGGCGACCGCGCAGACCTCATCGAAACCGGCCGCCACCGCGAAGCCCGCCGCGCCGGCGACGGCGGGAGCCGTCAGCTTTTCGCGTGATCTCGTGCCTGTGCTGCGCACGCAGTGCGCGACCTGTCACATGACCGGCCAGGAGGCCGGCCAGATGGCACTGCACCCCAAGGCGGCCTACGCGAGCCTCGTCAACGTCAAGTCACCGGTGGTCGAACTCGTGCGTGTCGTTCCGGGCAAGCCCGAGCAGAGCTATCTGCTCATGAAGCTGAACGGCACGCACCTCGACCACGGCGGCACGGGCACGCGCATGCCGTTCGGCGTGCCGCCGCTGCCACAGAAGGTCGTGGACCAGTTCGCGGCCTGGATCAAGGCTGGCGCGAAGAACAACTGATTCCGGCCCGCGGTCGCATCCAGTACGCGCACCACCGGGTCGCGCTTTCGGCAGGAAACGCCGGACGGCCACGCGCCGTCCGGTGCCTGCTCGCAGGGACTGGTCAGCCCACCACCGGATGCATCGACGTGATGCCGCCGTCGGCGACGAACGCGGCGCCCGTGCAGTAGCTCGACTCGTCGGAGGCCAGGAACAGCGCAAGTGCCGCCTGCTCGTCCGTCGAGGCCATGCGCCCGAGCGGCGACATGCTGTTGAAGACGTCGCGCATCTTCGGATCCTGGTCGATGTAGCCCTGCAGGATCGAAGTCAGCGTGGCACCGGGATGCAGCGTGTTGATGCGTACCGGGATCTTCGATTTCGCGCAGTAGCCGGCGGCTGAGCGCGTGAGACCCAGCACCGCATGCTTGCTGGTCGAATAGGCCGCGTCGTTCGGCAGCCCCAGCAGCCCGGTGGTCGACGAGACGTTGACGATCGAGACGGGCCGCGCATCCGCCACGCCCTTGACCATGCGGATCGCCGTCTGGCAGCCGAGCAGCGTGCCGGTCAGGTTGATGGCCATGATGCGGTTCCAGGTCGCCTCGTCGACCGCATCGACCGGCAGGTGCGAAACGATGCCGGCGTTGTTCACGAGCACGTCGAGCTGCCGATGGCTGGCCGCGATCTGTGCGGCAACCCGGTCCCAGTCCTCACGGCTCGACACGTCGAGATTCACGAAAGTCGCGGCCGCCGCGCGGGCAACGGCCTCGCCGTTCTTCGCATCCACATCACCGAGATAGACGGTCGCGCCCTCCGCGGCGAACCGGCGCACGATCGCCTCGCCGATCCCGGAGGCACCGCCCGTCACGAGCGCCACTTTGTTCTTCAGTCGCATCGCGTTCTCCTCATGGGTGTTCGACTCCCGCGCGTGGCCGGGAAGCTTACGCCGTCCGCCGCCATTCTCGACGCAGCCGCGCCGCGGCGCACGGACTTCGTCGCCACCCGGTGCGCCGCCGTTGGGCAACGCGGGCACGCCTGTCGGCCGCAGAAACGCTGTGATACCTTGCAGCGGACGAACGGGGGAACGTCATCATGCCGGTGGGACCCGGCCCTATCATGCCGAATGGCTTCGTGGTCGAGGACCTCGACCGCGCCATCGATCACCGGCTGATCGAGGCAGCGCCCGGCCTCATGAACGCCTTCGAGACCATCCGGGCCGCGGCACGCGACCGGGACGGCCGGGATCCCGTCCCGCGATTCTAGGCGCCTGTCCGAGTATTCCCGTGGCCTGTGCGGCACGCGCGGGCCGCAGGGCGCTACGATGGGCGGTCTGCTTTTCATCACCTTCGATCCGACGAGGACAGTACATGAGCGAACCACGGCTGGCAGGAAAGATCGCGTTCATCAGCGGCGGCGCTTCGGGCATCGGCGAAGCCTGTGCGAAGCGGTTCGTGGCGGAGGGCGCGCGGGTCGTGATCGGCGATCTCGACGGCGACCGGGCCGCCGCCGTGGCATCCGCGCTGGGTGGTGCCGCACGTCACGTCACCCTGGACGTGACGCAGGAGGAATCCTGGCGTGCGGCGATCGGCACCGTCGCTTCACTGCATGGGCGCCTCGACGTGCTCGTGAACTCGGCCGGCATCAGCATCGCGTCCGACATCGAGAGCGGCGATTTCGCGCTGTGGCAGCGGCACCAGAAGGTCAACGCCGACGGCGTGTTCCTGGGCTGCAAGTACGGCCTCGGACTCATGAAGGACACGACGCGTGCCGGTTCCATCGTGAACCTGTCCTCGACGCTCGGCTTGCGCGCGCACGCGGATTTCGTCGCCTACGGGGCCAGCAAGGCCGCGGTCTGGTCGATCACACGCTCGGTCGCGCTGTACTGCTGCCAGAAGGCCTATCCCGTCCGCTGCAACGCCGTGCATCCGGGTGCCACGCTGACCCCCATGATGCAGGGCGTTCTGGATGCTTCGCCGGACCCCGCGCAACTGCTCGAGATCCTCGCGGCCGGACATCCGATGAAGCGCGTGGGCCAGCCGCAGGAACTCGCCAGCGCGATCCTGTTCCTGGCCTCCGACGAGGCCAGCTTCATCACGGGTGTGTCGCTGCCCGTCGACGGCGGCTACTGCGCGGCCTGAGCGCCGCGCCGGTCCAGGTCACGCGGGCGGGACCGCGAGCGGCGCATCCGCGACTTTCAGCAGCTGTTTGCCGGGGTTGCGGCCCTCGAACAGGCGCCTGAGCGTCGCGGGCGCGTGTTCGAGCCTGGCGATGACGTCCTCGGCGAACTCGCTGCCCGGCGCGTCATCGCGATCGCCGAACTGATACTGGAAGCCGGCCCGTCGCGGGTGAAGCCGGTTGGCATGAAACCCAAACCGTGGGAGGCTCACGCATCACCGCAAGGACACCGGGAGACACGGGCATGGGCAGACTCGAGGGCAAGGTGGCGATCGTGCTGGGAGCCGCCGGGCGCGACAACATGGGGCAGGCCATTGCTCAGCGCTTCACGGCCGAGGGCGCACAGGTCGTCGTGGCCGGGCGCCACGAGCAGGAACTGCGGCGCTTCGCGCAGTCGATCGGCGGCGCGGCCGTATGCTGCGACATCACCGTCAGGGCCGATCTCGAGCGGCTGGCCTCGTTCGCGAAGCAGACCTTCGGTCGCGTCGACATCGGCGTGAATGCGACGGGCTGGGGCCTGCTGAAGCCCTTCCTGGAAACGACCGAGGAAGAGCTGGTCGCGATGATGAACATCCAGTTCAAGGGGCCGTACCAGTTCCTGCAGGCACTGATCCCGGTCATGGGCCACGGCGGTTCGCTGATCCAGATCAGTTCCGCGACCGCGACCATCATGCTCAACGATCACGCCGCCTACATGGGCACCAAGGCTGGCATCGACCACGTGATCCGCTGCGTCGCCAACGAGTTCGGTGAACGTGGCATCCGCGCGAACTCGATCTCGCCCGGCCTCACCGAGACGCCGATGACGGCTGACGCCAGGAACGTGCCCGGCGTGTTCGAGGCGTTCCTGCCCGGCTATCCGCTGGGCCGCATCGGCACCCGGGAGGACATCGCCGCGGCCGCGGTCTGGCTCGCCAGCGACGAATGTTTCATGACAGGCCAGAACCTGCAGGTCAACGGCGGACTCACGTTGCGCCGCAACCCATGGAACTCGGAAATCGCGGCCTCCGTCGAGGCCGCGGCGCGCCGGCAGGCGGGCAGCTGAGATTCAGAGCGGAGCGTCGCACCACGTCACGGGATCGATATGCAGGCGGCGACCCGGGGGCGCCCACAGCGTGTGGCACCGTGCATCAGGCTGGCGAAACACCGTAGGCGTGGTCGACAACGGCGCGGTTGCCCTCCTCCCAGCCGATGTGCAGTCTGAGTCGCGTGAAACGCCAGCGCTCACCCGCGCGCACCGCCTCGAAGTCGTAGCGCCCCGTCATCAGCTGCACGGGCGGCGAGAATGCCTCGTGATAGTGCTGCGCATGCAGCTGCTTGCAGCCCGTCGCCTGCGCGCCATCGATCTCGGCACCGAGCAGCGCCGGAATGTGCTGCGTCGCCGTGAGCCGCTCGAAGAACACACGGCAGCGCTCGACCCAGACATCCGCCAGCATGGGCTCCCAGGCCGGCAGAGTCCGCATCGCGGCTGAGAAGTCCAGCTCGATGCGGTCGGCGAAGCAGGCGCGGTAGGACCGCCAGTCCCGTCGGTCGATTGCGAGCGCGTAGCGATGCACGAGGTCGCGGATCTCCTCGCGTGCAATGAGCCACTGCAGGTCGTGTGTCATGCGCTTCCCCGTCGATCAAGGAATCCGGGGCTGGATCGGGCCCGGTGGCGCGACGCATTATCGGCCAGAGGGACGCCCGCCTGACAGCCAGATCACGACCTGCGCGGGCACCGCCAGCGTGGCGGGACGCGTGAATCAAGAAAAGGGCCCGCGCCATTGCTGGCGCGGGCCCGCCTCCGATCCTCGACGATCGAGCCTTAGAACTCGTAGCCGAGCTGGACACCGTAGGTGCGGGGCTCACGCGCACCGGCGAAGCCCCACAGGGTCGGGAACGCCGCAACCGTGAACGCGGTGTTGGTGCCGCGATCATCGAGCAGGTTGCGGCCATACACCGTGACCCGTGCCTGGCCCTTGTCGCCGCCCACGTCCCAGAGGAACGACAGGCTGGCATCGAGCAGGTTCTGCTCGTCGGAACGCAGGCGCGGATCGTTACGCAGCACGTTCACGACCGTATCGGGCGTGACGACGCCCGGCAGCGCCGTGGCCCCGTCGGCCGCGATCTGCTGGTCGTAGCGCGACAGGTACCGATAGCCGACGTTGGCCTTGACCTCGCCATCCACCGAACCCATGGTCAGCGGCAGCGCATACTCGGCGCTCACCGACCACGTGACCTTCGGCGCGTAGATCAGATCGACATCCGAGAAGTCGAAGGTGACCGGGAACGCGATGCCGCCCACCGGCAGGTTCGTCAGGAACGCGCCAAACTTCGAATCGGTGTAACCGAAGCTGCTGCGCAGCGTCAGTCCGTCCGTGACCCGCGCCGTCAGGTCCGCCTCGACACCCTTGATCTTGGCGGAGGTGGCGTTGGTGACGATGGTCTCGTTGCCGGTACCACCCGGCTGCGAGATCGTCGTCGACTGCTGGATGTTCTTGTACTTGGTGTGGAACGCGGCCAGGTTCAGCGACACCCGGTTATCGAGGAAGGCGCTCTTCAGGCCGAGTTCAAAGGCATCGACCGTCTCCGGATCGTAGGGCGTGGTCGCCGAGAACTGCGTCAGACCGCGGCCGTTGTAACCGCCCGAACGATAGCCGCGCGACCAGGAACCATAGACCATGAGGTCGTCGGTCGGACGATAATCGAGGCCGATCTTCGGCGTGAACTTGCTCCAGCTCTCGCTGGCCTTGCCGTAGGCATTGGTGCCGACCGTGGTATCCATGGCCTTCTTGTCGTGGGTCCAGCGAGCGCCACCCGACAGACGCACCCGGTCCACGATCTCCCAGTTCAGGTCCGCAAACACCGCGTAGGACTCCGAAGTGCCGACCGTGTGCTGCGGCTCGACCGGGCTGCCGAACACGACTGTGTTCTGGTCGATCCGGTAACGGCTGTCGAAGTAGTAAACGCCGGCCACGTAGTCGAAGCTGTCGCCGATCTTGCCCGCGCCGCGCAGTTCCTGGCTGAACTGGCGGTACTTCTGCCGGCGGTCGGCGAAGTACAGGCCACCGGTCGAGTAATCCTGCTGCTGGGTTTCCTTCGACTCGCGATAGCTCGAGACGGACGTGAACTTGATCGCGCCGGTGTCGAGGTTCATCTCCAGCGTCGCCGCCGGCGCGCTGTAGCGGCCGGACTGACCAGCGGCCGGAGTGACATTGTAGATGTCATCGGTGTTGTTGCCGCCGCAGATGACGACGCCCGGGATGCAGAAGATGTCGGTCGATGAGGTCAGGGGGCCGGTCATCGGATCGAACTTCTGATGCTGCTTCTCGAGGGTCAGCAGGGCATCGAAGGTGTCGTTCGGCGTCAGCAGGAACGAGGCACCGAAGTTCTCGTTGTTGTAGTTGCCGCGACGCTCACCGGTTCCGACCGTGCGGTAGTAGCCCTCGCTCTCCTGGTGCATCGCGAAGAACTTGGCCGCCAGCACGCCCGGCATGATGGGCGCGTTCAGCACCGCACGCAGGCCTCGCTCGTCGAAGCGGCCCGCGCTGACTTCGAACTTGCCGCCCCACTCGCCCGTCGGGCGCGTGCGCCGGATGTTGATCACGCCCGCGATGGTGTTGCGGCCGAACAGCGTACCCTGCGGGCCACGCAGCACCTCGATGGACTCCATGTCGAAGAAGTCCAGCATCTGGCCGGTCGAAGTGCCGATGTAGACGCCATCGACGTTGACACCGACCGAAGGATCGAACGACTTCTCGATGTCCGCGAAGGCAATGCCGCGGATCGAGATGTTGGCCGCCGAGGAACCCGTCGGCGCCATCGTGATCACCACGTTGGGCGCGGCACCCTGCAGGGCGCCGATGGTCAGTGCCGCGGAGCCTTCGAGCTGCGACGTCGCAATGGCGGTCACCGCGATCGGCGTGTCCTGGATCGACTCATCGCGGCGACGCGCGCTGACGATGATCTCCTCGATGCCGGCCACCTCATCGGTGGCTGCCGGAGCGGTGGTTTCCTGAGCCGCGGCCGGGTGGGACAGCGAAAGTGCCGCGACGATTCCCGCGGCGAGCAGAGTTGAGCGATAGGACTGGACAGGCGTCATGATGGATTCTCTGTTCCTTTGGGCATAGTGATGGGTGTGAAAAGGCAAGGATCCGATACCGCGCTTCGCGCAATCCGTCGCTGCGCGACGGTGGGGTTCTGCGGGACCGCGGAGGGTCATGTGCCACGGTCACCGCCCGCATTTGTAGCGGGCGGGCCACAAAGGCGCGCGGAAGGATACGCGGAAATCCCTTACAACTCAAGCAGCGCCCTGCGCGGCGGCACGGGAATGATCGTCGCCGGTTTTTCGCACAGATCCAACCCCGTCCCGCGTCACGGCCGCGCACCACCCGGCGCGCGGAGCGTTTATCATATTGCCGCTCAGAAAGACAGGGTGCCCTGCTCCGCGCCGTGTGTTGCCGATCAACAACGGCCACACACGAGCTGCGTGGCAGCGCCAATACCGTACGGCCGGACACCGGCTGTTTGAGCCGATGTTCCGGGCCGGGCGAAATCACGGGCCCGCTCCATGCGGGCCCTGGCCAAACTGGGGGGAGCACATCCATGGCTACGCTTCGGTCACATCGGCCCACCTTGCTTGCCGCGAGCATCTTCGCGGCACTCGCGACGACGGGCCCGCTCGCTGCACAGGAATCACGTTCTCCGGAAGCCCGGAGTGAGGTCGCGGGCATCGCGGAGATCATCGTCAGCGCCCGTCGCCGCGACGAGTCGATCCAGGACACGCCGATCGCGGTCACCGCGATCGCGCCCTCACAGCTCGAAGGCGCCGCTGCGGTCAACATCAGCGACCTGCAGGGCGCTGCGCCGAATGTCCTGATCACCCAGCAGGGTTCCGGTTCCTCGGCGGCCAACATCTCGATCCGCGGCATTGCCTTCGCGGACATCGAGAAATCGTTCGACCCAGCCGTCGGTGTCAACGTCGACGGCGTTTACATCGGCACCTCCACGGGCCAGTACCTCGACTTCTTCGACATCGAGTCGATCGAAATCCTGCGTGGCCCGCAGGGCACGCTGTTCGGGCGCAACACCATCTCGGGCGTGATCAACATCCGTCGCACGCGTCCGAGCAGTGAGTGGGGCGGCAAGTTCGAACTGAGTGCGGGCAAGTACGGCAAGTTCGGTGCACGCGGCGTCCTGAACCTGGCGATCACCCCCGGCGTGCTCGCGGTGAAGCTGTTCGGCATGCACGAGGAAAGCGATGGCTGGTACAAGGAAGTCGGCACCGGCGATCACCGCGGTGGCTATAACAACGAGAACTTCGGTGCCGCGATCCTGCTGACTCCGAACGACCGGTTCGACGCACTGCTGACCATCGAGAAGCAGGCGCAGGATTTCGAGGGCATCCAGGGTGCGAGCAGCCAGGCCGGCGACGCCTTCTGCTTCCCGGGGTCGCCGACGATCTGTGGCAACAACGTGACCGACGATCCGTACACGGTCAACCCGATGATCGATCTGCTCACGGGCCAGCCGATTCCATACATCGGCGACTACGAGGCGCCGGCAGGCACCCTGGAGATGAACTTCGACGCGGGCGTGATCAACTTCACTTCGGTCAGCAGCTACCGCGAAATGGAGGAAGTGCAGCAGCAGGACTACTCGACCTCCGGCCTGTACTGGACCACGCGCACACAGAAGTACCGGCAGTTCAGCCAGGAGCTGCGCGGCGCCGGCAGGATCGGCGAGAACTTCGACTACGTCGCCGGCGTGTACTACTTCGAGAGCCGCTACAAGATCAATCAGTTGACGCGTGTCTTCGGCCCGCTGACCTCCGAGCAGGACACGATCGGCCGGTCCGAGTCCTATGCCGGGTTCGCGGACCTGAACTGGGAAATCTTCGACCGTGTGCGTCTATCCGGCGGCGGTCGCTGGACCCACGACAAGAAGTCGCTCGCGACCGACTTCGTCGATTTCGCCAACCCGGCGGTGTCTTTCAGCAGCCCGAAGAAGAGCGAGTCCTGGTCGAAGTTCACGCCCAAGGTCGGCCTCGACTTCCGGCCGACGGACGACCTGATGGTCTATGGCTCCTGGTCGCGTGGCTACCGGTCGGGTGGCTTCAACGGCCGCGGCCTGACACCGTTCTCGGCAACCCTGCCCTATGAGCCGGAAACCGTCGACGCCTTCGAAGTCGGCTTGAAGAGCAGCTGGTGGGATGGCCGTGTGTCGCTGAACCTGGCCGCGTTCCATACCAAGTACAAGGAGATCCAGCAGTCCACGACCGTCTCGACCCCGGGCGGCACCGGCAACGAGACCATCGTGACCAACGCGGCATCCGCAAAGATCAAGGGCGTGGAGCTGGACCTCACCACGCGTCTGACCGAGGGCTTCACGCTCAGGAGCTCGGTGGGCATCACCGACTCGAAGTTCGGCACGTTCCTGACCGACGCACCGGTTGCCGGCGTGCGTCGCACCTTCGACTACTCGGACGTCGACCTGATCTACGCCCCGAAGCTGACCTTCTCGCTGAATGCCGAGTACGAGACTGCGGCGCCCATCGGTTCCCTGGACGGCAGCTTCAAGGCACAGGCGGGCTTCCGTTACCTGAGCCGCTACGACCAGCAGATCGCGGCCGACTCGACGACCCCGATCCCCGCTGCCCCGGCGACCATCGTGGTCGAGCGCAACGAACCGACCCTGCGTTCCGACAAGCAGTACTACCTGGACGCCAGCCTCTCCTACGTCTGGGGGATGGGCAGTTCTGACGCCAAGGCGCGCGTGACGCTGTGGGGCCGCAACCTGGCCGACGATCGCGGCACCGGCACGTCCTTCACGGTCGGCAACAATCCGTTCCTGTGGCGGTTTGTGTCGGTACGCGAGCCGCGCACGTACGGCATCTCGATCGGCTACGATTTCTGAGGTTCGCCCGGGAATCGAAGGTCAGGCCCGCGCCAGCAATGGCGCGGGCCTTCTCGTCTGTACCCTGCAGCCGGCGCCGCGGGATGGGGGCGGTACAGTCGGCGGCGCCGGTTCACCGCTGGTGCTTGTGCAATCCTGGCCCGGACCCGGCATCCCTCTCATCCACAGGGCTGCTTGCGCGCGCTGGCATCCTTGTCGCAACGTTAGAGGTGCGGCCGCAGCGCGTGCGGCATAGTGCGCGCCCCGGCCCCTGAGCAGCGAGCGGAGCATCACGAGACATGACCGGTACGACCCTGGACACTCTGCTGCGCCAGCAGGCGCGCGAACACGGCGCGAAGATCGCGCTGCGTTTCAACGACGAGGCGCTGAGCTATGCGGAGCTCGACGCCCGCG